>RFGJ01000051.1 GCA_003696665.1 Gammaproteobacteria bacterium
ATACCGGAGATTTACTGTTAATGCCGTCTTATGTGCCGCAAGAACATTTTGCCTACTTGGGCCAGCGGCCGAGGATTCTTGTCGGATTTCGGGCATGGATTCGTGATGAACGGACCATCCCGATGCTTCCAATCGCAACACACAATCTACGAGCCATTCCACTCGTGCCATGGCAGGAGGTGCACTAATGCAAATTTTTCACGCCTTTGCCGTGCCATTTGGTGAAGCCTATTACCCGTCGCAAGAAAGGGACACACTGTGTACGGAACTCAAAACACTGCTGGAGAGTCGTCGCGCGCAATACGAAGATCAAGTTCGCAACGAAATCAAGCGGGATACGCAAAAGGGTAATCTGTTTGAAAGCCGTTTCAATTTGTTTAACTGGCCAGATGAGCCGATACAAAAACTGCGTCGATTCACGGTTGAACAGCTACGCCTATTGCTGTCACATATTACGACATTGGCGCCCCACCAACTTGAGGCCCTGCAATTTCATTTTCACACATGGTTCCACCTGACCGGATTTGCTGGCCGGCAAGGCATCCACAACCATTCTAACGCCTCCTGGTCGGGCATTTTTTGTGTCGACCCGGGCGAAATGCATCCAGACTTTCCCGACAGCGGCGTGGTGGCTTTTCATGATCCCAGAACCAACGCCGACATTTACGAAGACTCGGGAAATCGATACCTGAAACCACCATTCGCCCACGGTTTCTTGCGCATCAAACATGAAAAAGGCCGGCTATTTCTCTTTCCTTCGTACCTATTGCACGAAATCTTTCCATACTTTGGCCAGAGACACCGCATCATCATCGCTTTCAATTGTCGGGTTTTGCTTCCCGAAGATTACCCCGAACCGGCATTGCGGCTTATCGAAGAACCCGCGCCGTTTCCGCCCAACGAAAAAATGTAACAATGTTTTACAAATGCTAGAGACACATGCTTGATGGGGATAGACTGACGACACTCTGGTCAAGCCAAATGAAGAGGGATAGATGAACATGAAGAAAACACTAGTGACAGGGGCGATTGCCGCCACATTAACACTCGTGACGAGCTGTCAGTCTTTATCAAAACCCAAACCGTCGGACGCGACGCCCCAATTGAGCTCGGGCATCGAGCTTCAGTACATTGACAAAAGCGTGCGCCCTCAGGATGACTTTTACCTTTACGTCAACGGTGGGTGGTTAAAAACCCATGAGATCCCCGCCGACAAGACCGCCATCGGCTCATTCTACAGCTTACGCGACAAAGCCGATGAAGACGTCAAAGCCATTATTGAGGAGTTGGCAGCGCGTTCCGATCTCAAGGCGGGTTCAGATGAACAAAAAATCGCCGATATGTATCGCGCCTTCATGAACGTCGACCAGCTCAATGAACTTGGCCTTAAACCGTTGGCAAAAGAATTTGGCGAGATTGATAAGTTGTCAAGCTACAGCGACTTTGAACAATATCTCGCTGTATTGCGCACCCGTGGCGTGTCAAATCCGCTGTTGTTCTATGTCAGCGTCGATGCCAAAAACGCCAAGCAATATGCGGCGCACATTTGGCAAGGTGGGCTGGGACTGCCTGATCGCGACTACTACTTGTCTGACAAGCCTCGCTATCAAAAACTTCGCAAAGCGTATCTGGCGCACTTGACCGCAATGTTCAAACTGGCAGGCTTTTCATCGCCAGAAAAGACCGCAAAAGACGTTTTTGATTTTGAAAAAAAACTGGCCGAACTGCACTGGACTCGGGTAGAGAGTCGCGACAGCGAGAAACGCTACAACAAGTTTTCGCGCGAAGCACTCAAAAAATTCGCCCCGGAATTTGATTGGGACGGATATTTCGCGGCGTTAGGCGTCCCTGACCTGGACCAAGTGATCATCAATCAGCCAAGTTTTGTTCGTGGCTTTGCCGAACTGACCATCAAAACACCGTTACCGGTGCTGAAAAACTATCTGCGCTGGCTGGTTTTGAATGACGCAGCAAGCTACCTCAGCCAAGACTTTGACAAGCAAAATTTCGAGTTTTACGGAAAAGTCCTGTCTGGCCAGCAACAACAAAAACCACGCTGGAAACGAGGCGTCTCGCTCGTCAACGGCACTCTGGGCGAGTTGGTTGGCAAACGCTATGTCGCACGTCACTTCAAACCAGAAGCCAAGGCCCGAATGACGCAACTGGTGGAAAATCTCAGAAAGGCGTACGCCGAAAGTATTGATCAGCTTGATTGGATGTCGGAAGCCACGAAAAAACAGGCAAAGGCCAAACTGGCCGCGTTCCGGCCCAAAATTGGCTATCCAGATCGTTGGCACGACTATAGCGAACTGCAGATTCGCGCCGATGACCTGATCGGTAACTTACGCCGTGTGGCACTGGATGCCCATAAAAAATCGATCGACAAACTCGACGAACCAGTGCGCGACTGGGAGTGGGGCATGACGCCGCAAACCGTAAACGCCTATTACAGCCCGACACGCAATGAAATCGTCTTCCCCGCGGCCATTCTGCAACCACCATTCTTCAACATGGAAGCAGACGACGCTGTCAACTACGGTGGCATTGGCGCGGTCATCGGCCACGAAATGGGGCACGGTTTCGACGATCAGGGCAGCCGCTATGATGGTGAAGGCAACCTCAGAAACTGGTGGACCAAGCGCGATCTCGAAGAGTTTAAAAAGCGCACCCAACAATTGGTCGAGCAATATAACCAGTACAAGCCGTTCCCGGATGTTCATGTCAATGGTCAGCTGACCCTTGGCGAAAACATCGGGGACTTAGCTGGAGTGACCATCGCCTACAAGGCGTACAAAATGTCGCTTAACGGCAAACCGGCGCCAGTTATCGACGGCCTGACCGGTGACCAGCGCTTCTTCATGGGCTTTGCGCAAATCTGGCGCATTAAAATGCGTGAAAAAGCCTTGCGCAACCGGATAGCTACCGATCCGCATTCTCCGGCGCACTACCGCACCATTGGCCCACTGTCCAATGTGCCGGAGTTTTATGAAGCCTTTGACGTCAAACCTGGCGATAAAATGTACTTGCCACCGGAAAAACGCGTCAAAATCTGGTGATCATTGACAAAGCCCCGCCGAGCGGGGCTTTTGTTTATCTGCACCGCTTGCACTTCAGCTCAACTCTGCTATCCTAGCGCCACCCCTTGCCGGGGCGTTCTCATCGTTCTTTCAATAATCGGGTTAGATCATGCACGCATACTTAAACATTGCCATTCGCGCCGCCCGCGCAGCCGGTCAGTTGCTTCGTCGCTCATTTGCGGACGTTGCGCCCATTGCCAGCCAACTCAAAGGCAAAAATGACTACGTGACGGAAATTGACCGTGCGGTAGAAAACCTGATTATCGACACCATCCGGCAAACCTATCCGGATCACGCCATCATGGGCGAAGAGTCTGGCCAACACGGTTCCGGCACAGAAGAAGTTCAGTGGATCATTGACCCTTTGGATGGCACAACCAACTTTATCCACGGCATTCCCCATTTTGCCATCAGCATTGCTGTCCAAATTCAAGGCCGAATTTCCCACGGGCTCGTCTACGATCCCATTAAAGAGGAGTTGTTTACTGCTTCTCGTGGCGCAGGGGCTCAACTGAACAATCGTCGCATTCGTGTTTCAGACAGAAAGCGGCTTGAAGGGGCCTTGCTGGCCACAGGCTTTCCATTTCGCAGACGCGAACACATGGATGCCTGGATAAACGGTTTTCGTGCTTTGATGCAAGATTGTGCCGATATGCGCCGTGCTGGTGCCGCCGCCTTAGATCTTGCCTATGTGGCGGCCGGACGTCTTGATGGTTTTTGGGAATTTGGCTTGCAACCATGGGACATCGCGGCGGGCAGCTTGTTGGTGAAAGAAGCTGGCGGCATCGTCGACGACATGGATGGTACCGGCAAGTACATGGCTTCCGGGGACATCGTGGCAGCCAGCCCGAAAGTGTTCAAGGATATGCTCAAAAAGCTGCAACATCGTCACCAGACCGGGTAGCCGTTGTTATCACAAACGCGGCAACACAGTCATCGAAAAAAGGCGCCATTATCGGCGCCTTTTTCATACTTGAACCCTCACAGCAAGGGCGGTTGATCGGCCCCTTCTTTTTCTACCTGGGGCGGCATCAAATCTTCTTTGCTCACGCCCAAGGTCAGTGCCAGCGTACTTGCGACATAAATTGATGAGTAAGTCCCGATCAAAATACCAATCAACAAGGCGGTGGCAAAGCCGTGAATCAGCGCCCCACCCCACACGAACAAAGCCACCAGCACCATAATGGTGGTGCCGGATGTGATCAACGTCCGCGACAATGTCTGG
Source organism: Gammaproteobacteria bacterium (assembly GCA_003696665.1). NCBI lineage: Bacteria > Pseudomonadati > Pseudomonadota > Gammaproteobacteria > Gammaproteobacteria bacterium. Next base: position 4,303 of record RFGJ01000051.1, read on the forward strand.
TTGATCGACTTGTTCACCACTTCTTCCGGTGTGGCCTTCCGCAGCTTGAGAAAGTTTTCGCGAATGCGGTCATACACCACAATGGTGTCGTTCAATGAATAACCAATCACCGCCAGAATCGCGGCCAACACGGTGAGGTCGAACTCCAGGCCACGCAGGGAAAAGATACCGATGGTGATCAATACGTCATGCGCCAAGGCCGCCACCGCCCCAACGGAGAATTTCCATTCAAACCGGGCGGCTACGTAGATCATGATACAGATCAGCGCGAGTACCATGGCTAGGATGCCCTGCTGCGTGAGTTCTTCACCCACACTTGGGCCAACGAACTCAATCTGACGCATTTCAACCTTTTGGCCACCTTCACGCAGCGCTTTCAGCACAATTTCACCAACTTCTTGACCTTTCTTGCCCTCCACCGGCGGAATACGAATCGCCACATCATTGGACGTGCCAAAATACTGCACGATGGCCCCATCCAACCCGGCTTCTTTCAAGCGCGTGCGCACTTCTTTCAGATCCGCAGTTTGCGGGTAATGCACTTCCACTCGTGTACCACCGGTAAAATCTAGGCCAAAGTTCAACCCGAAAAAGCCCAGCTCAACGATAGAAATCAGCACCAGAATTGCCGAAAACACCACCGCGATCCGGCCAAATTTCAGGAAATTGATATTGGTTTTATCATTCAAAAATTGCATGTCCGGCTCCTAACTAAATCCACAGCTTCTTGACCTTGCGGCCGCCATACAGCAGATTGACCACCGCACGGGTGCCCATAATGGCGGTAAACATTGAGGTCAGAATCCCGATGGACAGGGTCACCGCAAAGCCCTTGATCGGGCCGGTGCCCACCGCAAACAAAATGATTGCAGCCACCAGTGTGGTCACGTTCGCATCGGCAATCGTTGAAAGCGCGGAATCATAACCTTGGTGAATGGCACGCTGAATGCCGGACTCCCGCAATTCCTCACGAATCCGTTCAAAGATCAGCACGTTCGCGTCCACAGCCATCCCCACCGTAAGCACGATACCGGCAATGCCCGGTAGGGTCAGCGTTGCTCCCAGCATCGACATAATGGCAACAATCAGGATCAAATTGACCACCAGGGCCAGATTGGCGATCAGACCAAATACCCGGTAGTAGAGCAACATGAAGGCAAGCACCATGGCCATGCCGATCTTGACCGACAAAAAGCCCATTTTGATGTTTTCAGCCCCAAGGCTTGGTCCAATCGTCCTTTCCTCGACAATTTGCACCGGGGCAACCAAAGCGCCAGCACGCAGCAACAAAGCCAGATCGTGCGCTTCCTTGGCACTATCAATGCCGGTGATCCGGAAACGACTGCCAAGGGTCGATTGAATCGTCGCCACACTGATAACCTGCTCAATCTTGCGCGGCTTCCCCTTGGGCTTCATCACGCCATTGACTTCTTCGTATTCCGTCTTGTATTCGATGAAAACCGTCGCCATCGGCCGGCCAATGTTTTCACTCGAGATCGCCGCCATGCGCGCTCCACCCTTACTGTCAAGGGTGATGTTCACCTGCGGCAATCCGTTCTCGTCCGCCCCGGTCGACGCATCGACAATCTGATCACCGGTCGCAATCACCTCTTTGAGCAGCAGCTCGGGACGACCATCCTTCCAATAGTAAAGTTTTGAATCAGGCGGCACACGCCCGTTTAAGGCGTCTTGGATTGGATAGCCCGTCTTGACCAGATGGAATTCGATCGAGGCAGTGGCTCCAAGAATTTTCTTGGCTTGTGCTGAATCTTGTACGCCAGGCAACTGCACAACAATGCGCTCAGCCCCCTGACGCTGGATTAAGGGTTCGGCCACACCTAGCTGGTTGACACGGTTTCGCAGCGTCGTAATGTTCTGCTTAACCGCATAATCACGAATTTCCTTAAGCTTGCTTTCCTTCAG
>RFGJ01000052.1 GCA_003696665.1 Gammaproteobacteria bacterium
ACAGTACGATCTCATTGTTTCTAATCCGCCATATGTGGATGCTCAGGACATGGAGAATTTGCCTGAGGAATATCGACACGAGCCGGTGCATGCGTTGGCTGCAGGTCACGATGGCCTCGACCTGGTGCATCGCATCCTTCATTCGGCACATCGCTACCTCAAACCGAACGGTGTACTGATCGTTGAAGTGGGTAACAGCGCCGAGGCGTTGATGAACGCATACCCGACGGCTCCTTTTGTATGGATTGAGTTTGCCCGTGGTGGTGATGGTGTCTTTTTTCTATCGCGTGACGATCTGGTGAACCATTTCAATTCATGAAAAGCCGTCCGTTGACCACACGCGCTACAGCACTCCGGCCGCCAATGTAGTAGGAAAGCTCATGGTGCGACTGACAATCCCAGATGGCCAGATCGGCGCGATAGCCTACTGCGACCTGACCACGGTCACTCAGTCCCAATGCTCGGGCGGCATAACGCGTGACGCCTAACAGACTTTGACTGGGGGTGAGTCCAAAGAGGGTGCAAGCCATATTCAATATCAATAATGGTTGGGTCATCGGTGCGCTTCCGGGATTGGCATCCGAACCGAGGGCAATGGGAACCTTGTTTTGTATAAGCTCAGCGACCGGTGGCTTCCGAGTTTCTTTCAGACAATAAAATGCGGCGGGTAACAACACGGCTGTGGTTCCGTGTGATGCCATGGCACGGATATCGTCGTCGTTTATGTATTCCAAGTGGTCCGCACTGATGGCGCCAAGCTCAGCCGCGGTGCGCGCCCCTCCGCTATGCGACAATTGTTCGGCATGAATTTTTAGTTGAAAGCCTAGCCGTTTGGCTTCAGCAAGCAATTTTTGAGTTTGCGCTTGGTTAAAAGCGATCTTTTCACAAAAAATGTCAACCGCATCTGCTAATTGCTCGGCTTTGGCTTTGGGAAGCAGGGTATCGCAGATCCACTGGATATAGGCATCGCCTTGTCCGGAAAACTCAGGCGGAACGGTATGTGCGGCAAGCAGTGTGGCGTAGACGGTCAGGTCGTCGCTGTTCAGTTGTCTGGCCACACGCAACATTTTGAGTTCATCCGTCTCGGTCAAGCCATAACCGGACTTGATTTCGACCGTGGTAAAGCCGTGCGCGCGCCAAGCCGAAAGCCGTTGCTTGGCTGTTTGATACAGCTGTTGCTCTGTGGCTTGACGTGTCTTGGTGACTGTTGCCTGAATACCGCCTCCACGCCGGGCAATGGTTTCATAGCTAACGCCTGCAAGCCTGAGCGCAAACTCATTAGCGCGGTCGCCAGCGTAGATGAGATGAGTATGTGGGTCGATAAGTCCGGGCGTGACGAGCCTGTGTTCGGCATCGAACAGAATTTCACCCTTTGGTGAAGTCGAAGCCTCAGTCAAGGCATGGATGTTTCCATCTTTGATGCCAATGTGAACCAGTTGTTCTTCTCCTGACCATCCTTCGGTGCAATCAGCCAGACGGGCATTTAGGATCCACTGTGTGTGATTCATAATTGGTCTTATGGATGTCAAAATTTGTGCTATTTTACGGACTTTGCCAAAGGATGAGAAATCCATCATGGGTGACCAGCCAACGAAGATCCGAATTCTTGTGGCAGAAGATGATCTGGCCAATCAGCGGGTGGCCGAGTTGTTTTTGACACGCCTCGGGTTTGAGGTCGTGATAGCGCAAAATGGTGAAGAGGCGGTTAGGCTGGCGCAAAAGGCCCCCTGTGCACTCATTATTATGGACTGTCAAATGCCAGTTATGGATGGATTTGAAGCCACACGCCGTATTCGCGCATCAGGCATTGAGGTGCCGATCATCGCGATGACAGCCAATTTTGGTGTTCGTGATAGAGAGCGCTGCTTGGAGGTTGGAATGAATGACTTTGTTTCCAAGCCGGTGGATTTTCGTTTATTGACCGAAGCGCTCGAAAAATGGATCCATCGTGGGTGTTAATCTAAAGGTAGGGGTGTGGTGACAATGCGTATTTTCGCCAGAAATCTATTAACGGAGCATGGGTTCCGTCCCAATCAAATTCTGACAGTCGAAGGAGGTGTTTTACGTCGTATTGCCGCAGGGCGAGACAGTGAGGCAGACCACATTTTTGATTTGGTGCTGCCCGGTTTTATCAATACACATTCGCATGCTTTCCAATGGGCCTTTGCGGGGCAAGCAGAATATCGGACAAGACCGGATGATTCTTTCTGGAGTTGGCGTCAGGCGATGTACGAAGCCGCCAATGGCATGAGCGCGGAACAACTTGGGAGACTGGCGCGGCAGTTGTACGCGAGAATGTTGGAAGCTGGATACAGTTGGGTCGCCGAGTTTCACTATGTGCATCATCAGGAAGACACTACGCCATATTCGGATCCAGCGCATATTGGACATATCCTCATTGAAGCGGCACAAAGTGTCGGTATCGGTATTTGCTTGCTGCCCGTGCTTTATCAGTATTCTGGTTTCGGACGGCAAGCACCTTTGCCCGAGCAGCGACGGTTTATCAGCGACGACGGCCTGTACGGGGAAATCCTCGGTAGTTTGCGGGCACGTTGGCAGGGGCAGCCCGGCGTCGTGATTGGCATGGCACCGCACTCTTTGCGCGCTGTTGATGTGGAGCGATTGCCTCAACAACTGGAGGCCTGGCACCAACCCGGTATGCCAATCCATATTCATATTGCGGAACAACCGCTGGAGGTGGAGGCCTGTGTCCAGCATTACGGACATCGACCCGTGGCGTTGTTGTCTCAGCACTGTCCGATCGACGAGACATGGACGTTGGTGCATGCCACCCATCTCGACGCTAGTGAAATGGCTTCGATCGTGCGCGCTGGTGCCATCGTGTCACTGTGTCCGACGACGGAGGCAAACCTTGGGGATGGCGTGTTTCAGCTGAGTGAATATGACCAGCTCGGCGGCCATTGGAGTATTGGCAGTGATTCTCACGTTTGTCTGAATCCCGCGGAGGAATTACGCTGGCTCGAGTATGGTCAGCGTCTGCGCTCGAACCGCCGTTGTGTTTATGCCAGTGAGCAGCAGCCGAATGTGGCGGTGCGTTTGGTACTTGAGGCAATTCGTTCCGGACGCCAGAGCCTGGGGCTGCCGACAGCATTGTGGCCGTCCGACCACCTTTGTGATTTTGTGGCATTCGACGGGATGGACTGGCGTAAGGACACCCGCCCTGAACAGGCACTTTCGCAGTGGTTGTTTTCCGGCCGGCCTGTGCAGCCAGCTGCCGTTTTTGCCAACGGCCTTTGGCGCGTCTGGGAAGGAAAGCATATTGAGCGGCCACATTTGGATAATGAATGGCAACGCTTATGCTAAGTTGTTCTAGTCGCCAAATTCGATCAGTGTCGTGGAGCGAATTGCCCGAACAAGTGCGTCGATGGTCGTAGGTTTGGGAACCTGAGCGACGATGGATAGGCGCGCTTTGGTCTCGTCAGTAAAGACCTCGCTGGTGGCGCTGATGATAATGGCCTGGGTGTCTGCATTCATCGAGTCTTGCTTTCGCAACGTTTCCAGAAAAGTTACACCATCCATTCTTGGCATATTCAGATCGACGGCAAGCAGGTCAAACGGTTGTTCGTTGGCGACCCTGAGGGCTTCTACACCGTCATTGGCAACGGTGCAATCTAGTCCAAGTTTTCTGAGCATTCCGCAGAGGACTTTTTGATTGGCGATGTTATCTTCAATGACCAAGACGCGACCGATAAAGTGAGGTAATTTGTCGAGCTGAAGTTGGGATGTTGTATTCTGGTGAGTGTGGACTGTCACGGGAAGTGTGACGGTAAATGCAGCGCCTTGGCCGGGGTGGCTGTCGAGGGTGATTGTGCCGCCAAGCAGCTCCGTCAACTGCCGAGTGATTGTCAAGCCAAGACCTGTCCCTCCGTAGCGCCGAGTTGTGCTGTTATCGCCTTGCGTAAAGGCTTCGAATATACGTTTTTGGTTCTCCGGTTCGATGCCTGGTCCAGTGTCAGAGACTTCGATTTTGAGCCACTTTTGTTGGTCTGATTCGATGAGCTCTGCGCGAAGTGTCACATGGCCTTTTTCAGTAAATTTCACTGCATTGGAAATTAAATTCGAAACAATTTGTGTGACGCGTGTCGGATCGGTGCCAATCGCTTTGCCTTTCAAATCATCTACGTCAATCTTAAGTGAGATGCCCTTTTGTTCTGCCTGTGAGCGGAATGTTTTGGCGACGGAGGTGAGCCGATCATAGGCATCGAAATTGATATGTTCAATGGCGACACGGCCTGCCGAGAGTTTCTCAAAGTCGAGGATTTCGTTGATAAGCGTGAGCAAATGCTGCGTGGATTGGAGCGCGAGTTGAACGTATTCCTTTTCTTGTTCGGGCAAATTGGCATCGGCCAGCAATTGCAACATACCCATAGCGCCATTCATCGGCGTGCGAAGTTCGTGGCTGATGTTGGCTAAAAACTCAGATTTTGCGCGATCTGCGGCCTCTGCTTGCTCTTTGGCACGCACAAGGGCTTCGGTATATTGCTGTTCAGCCTCACGCGACTTCTCAAGGGTTTCCGCCAGTGCGTTGAGGTCATTGGCGAGACGGTTCAGCTCATTGTTGACATCAACCTTAACACGCACATCGTAGCGACCGTTACGCAATTGGCGCACACTTTGGGTCAAGGACAGAATGCTTTGCGACAGACGTCGACCGTAGTAGAGGGCACCAAGGACAGCGACCGCCAAAATGCTTAACGCGATCAATGCCCCGAATAACCAAATCTGTTTTTGCTCTTCTCGAAGCGCCTGACGTGATAGCTTGATATCGACTTCGCCGAGTTTCTGATCCTCTGCGCTGTCAATGAAATCGTCCTGAAAGCTGGCTTGTGCCATCACCGACTGATGATAAATGGCCAAGTCAACCGTTTTGGCCAGCCTTGGGTTGGCTCGTTGAAAGATGACGTTGCCAAATTTATCGCGTATCTCGATGGAAACGATATCCGTTTGGTTAAGCAGCTGACTGGCGAGCCGTTCCAGCATGGTTAGATCACCTGTAAAAAGGCTGTATTCGGCAGTTTGCGCCAATTGCTTCACGATGAGCTCGCCACGCTGGTTCATGTGTTCCGTGGCATGTTGCAGACTTTTGTCGATAAAAAAGTAAGTCAGGCTGGCAAACAGTAGCAAACATGGCACCAAAATCAGGGCATAGATTTGACGTCCAATTTTACTTGGCTTGGTCGCGTTCATACTTCTGCCACCTGTCTAGTTGTTTTTCGATCTGAGCTTTCAGTCTTTTTGGCGTGCCCGGAAGGACCCCATAGGCTTGCGCCACTTGCGGGTTGACGACGATGTCGAAAGCTTCCGAGAAGTGCAGACGGACGCCCTTTTGGAAGCCCTTTGCGGGAGAAGAAAGGATGTCTTTAAGCAAAGTGCCTTGTTGTTCGATTGTCACGATGCAGCTAGCGAGTGCGCCGGCATGTACGAAGTTTCGGCTATTACCGATGAGCGGTGTACGTTGCCGATAGGCGGCCAACAAGACATTACGCGCTGTGTACGCATTGATAAATTGCGGTGCCAAGGGCAGCAATACCAAATCGTGTCGTTTGATTGAAAACAGAAAAGTGCCAGCAAAATTGGTTTGAGTGACGGGCGCGATGTCGAGCCGGAACGCTTCTATGTCATTGTCGGTAAAGCGTGAGAGCATCGATTGCCAGCGTTTCGTGTATTGGGATGAAAACGTGCCGATTCGACGACCTCTCGGATAAATCGTACGCGCCAGAGCAAGCTGACACAGTGGTGGTGGATCGACCGCGATGATATCAATGCTAAGCTCTGAAAGTGTGTGGAAATGTTGAGATGCCATTTGGTACCAGAGGGCTTCGGGAACATAGGCAACCACCCAATGGGCGCGGTCTTGCCGTTTGTCTCGGCATGCGAGCGCTTTTTCCAAAGCGTTATGTCCAAGAAGAATGAGGTGCGT
>RFGJ01000053.1 GCA_003696665.1 Gammaproteobacteria bacterium
GGCGGAAATTGCGCCGGGCCTTGACTTAACCGTCGATTACGGGGTGTTGTGGTGGATCGGACAGCCGCTTTTCTGGCTGATGAAAGCGTTCTATAGCCTCGTTGGGAACTGGGGGGTCGCTATTATTCTGGTGACAATTGTGGTGAAGCTTCTTTTATTCCCGCTCTCGAACGCCCAGTACCGATCATTTGCCAAAATGCGCAAACTACAACCCAAACTCCAGGCGCTTAAAGAGCGATACGGCGATGATCGCCAGAAAATGTCGCAGGCGATGATGGAGTTGTATCGCAAAGAGAAAGTCAACCCGCTTGGCGGATGCTTGCCTTTGTTATTACAAATGCCAGTGTTTTTTGCCTTGTACTGGGTATTGTTGGAGTCGGTTGAGCTTCGCCATGCTCCATTCTTTGCGTGGATTCAGGACCTTTCGGCGCAAGATCCATACTATGTTTTGCCGCTCCTGATGGGGGTCAGCATGTGGGTGATGCAGAAGATGCAGCCGACGGCGCCCAATATGGATCCCATGCAACAAAAAATCATGCAGTTTATGCCGGTGATGATGACCGTCTTTTTCCTATTCTTCCCGTCAGGTTTGGTCCTGTACTGGTTGGTGAACAACACCTTATCGATCATTCAGCAGGTGGTCATTACCCGGATGATGGAAAAAGATGAACTCAGGAAATCCGCCTGATACTGACACCATTGCCGCCATTGCCACGCCACCAGGCCGGGGTGGCGTGGGGATTGTTCGAGTGTCAGGCCCGTTGGCTCGACAAATCGCACAGAAAGTTTTTGGACGCTGCCCACCTGTTCGCCAAGCGACCTTTGGAAAATTCCTAGATGCGTCCGGGCAAGTGATTGACGAAGGGATCGCTCTATTCTTTCAAGCACCCGCCAGTTATACAGGTGAAGATGTCCTCGAACTGCAGGGGCATGGCGGCACCGTCGTACTGCAGCTTGTGTTAGACGCGGTGCTTGCTGCAGGGGCTCGTCTCGCCAAACCTGGTGAGTTCACAGAACGAGCCTTCCTCAATAATAAGCTTGATCTAACACAAGCGGAAGCGGTGTCCGACCTGATCTGTGCCACGACCATCCAGGCAGCTCGCAGCGCGATGCGTTCCTTGCAGGGGGAATTTTCAAGAGTGGTTGACCGACTCCTTGAGTCGTTGATCGCGCTTCGCATGTACATTGAAGCCGCCATCGACTTTCCTGAAGAGGAAATCGATTTTTTGTCTGACCAATCACTCCATCAACGTGTGGATGCTTTGTTGGATGAAGTTCGACAAACCCTTCAATGTGCCCAGCAAGGGGCCCGCCTACAAGAGGGGATCACTGTGGTGATCGCCGGTCGCCCAAATGCCGGCAAATCAAGCTTGTTAAATGCGCTGTGCGGCAAGGATGCGGCCATTGTGACGGAAATTGCCGGAACCACACGTGATATTGTTCGCGAAAATTTGCACCTCGGTGGCGTGCCAATGGAATTGATTGATACCGCGGGGCTGAGAGCGACATCGGATGTGGTCGAAAAGATAGGTGTGGCACGCGCTCGTCACGCGTTAACCTCGGCCGATCTTGTCCTCGTGGTGATTGATGCAAGCCATGAACAGCCGAATGACCTTGACCAATACTGGCGTGATGTGATTGATGGAGAGGTAACCCAAGTACCAAAAATATGGGTGTTTAATAAGATTGATACGCTCAATGCCGAGCCCAAGAAGGAGGAAGTCAATGATACGCCAGTCGTTTGGCTGTCAGCAAAAACAGGAATGGGCTTGGATTTATTAAAACAGACTATCTCTGACGTGGCCGGTGTGTCGACAATGGGTGAAACACCGTTTATGGCGAGAACGCGACATATTGACGCATTAAGAAAAACGCAAAGTTTGATTGAACGGGCACGAGTCGCGTTGGTGGAACTGGGGGCCGGAGAATTGGCCGCGGAAGATTTACGTCAGGCACAGCAGGCGCTCAGTGAAATCACCGGCGAATTTACCAGTGATGACCTGTTGGGACGTATCTTTTCTTCCTTCTGTATTGGCAAATAGGATCTGTCACCGTTTTGACCTCAAAGGTGACAGTTCAACGCGCTTGGCCCTGTCAAAAAACCGAGGACGTGGTTTGACACAGCAAACTGTTCATTTTTTGTCCAACACGTTGTAACATGTGCGCCCTTCATGCGGAGATCGGCGTGCAGACATGCGTTACCACGAAACTTTTGATGTCATTGTTGTTGGCGGCGGCCATGCGGGCACAGAGGCGGCCCTTGCGTCTGCACGGCTTGGTGCCAAAACCTTACTGCTGACGCACAATCTGGACACTTTGGGGCAGATGTCCTGCAATCCTGCCATTGGTGGGATCGGTAAAGGCCATCTGGTCAAAGAAATTGATGCACTGGGTGGCATTATGGCCCGAGCCATTGATCGGGCAGGCATTCAGTTTCGCATACTCAATGCGCGCAAAGGCCCAGCCGTTCGCGCCACACGCGCGCAAGCCGATCGACAACTTTATAAAGTGGCCATCCGAAATGCGCTTGAACGGCAGCCCAACCTTCGCTTATTCCAGCAAGCGGTGGACGATCTGATCCTCGAAGGAGAGCGTGTGGTTGGCGTGCGTACCGCTATGGGACTGGATTTTTATGCCGCCGCAGTGGTCTTGACGGTTGGCACTTTTCTTGGTGGTCGCATCCATATTGGTCTTGAAAATTACAGTGGCGGCCGAGCCGGTGATCCACCCGCCATTGCTCTGGCGCAACGTTTGCGCGAACTACCGTTTCACGTCGATCGATTGAAAACCGGTACGCCACCACGAATTGACGCAAAAACCGTCAACTTCGACGTGATGGAAGTGCAACCAGGTGATGAACCCACACCAGTGTTCAGTTTTGTGGGCTCGAGAGATGAGCATCCACCACAGGTGCCATGCCATATCACCCATACCAACGAAAAAACCCACGACATCATTCGCCAAGCCCTCGATCGCTCACCGATGTTTACTGGTGTGATCGAAGGGGTTGGTCCGCGCTACTGTCCGTCTATAGAAGACAAAGTCGTACGTTTCGCTGACAAAAGCAGCCATCAAATCTTTGTCGAACCGGAAGGCCTGAAGAGCCAAGAGCTTTATCCGAATGGCATTTCAACCAGCTTGCCATTTGATGTTCAATTGACCTTGGTCCGATCGATTAAAGGTTTTGAGAATGCCCACATCGTTCGGCCTGGTTACGCCATTGAGTATGACTTTTTCGATCCACGAGGGCTCAAAGCGTCACTGGAAACCAAAGTGATCACCGGATTATATTTTGCCGGTCAAATTAATGGGACGACGGGATACGAAGAGGCGGCAGCGCAAGGACTGATAGCCGGGCTCAACGCCGCTCGTCAAGCCAAGGGCTTAGCACCTTGGACACCACGTCGCGATCAGGCATACATCGGCGTTTTGATTGATGATCTGATCACTCGAGGCACGCAAGAACCCTATCGGATGTTCACTTCCCGGGCGGAATACCGTCTTTTATTGCGTGAGGACAACGCCGACCTTCGATTGACACCCATCGGACGCGAACTGGGATTGGTCGATGATGACAGGTGGCGACGCTTTGAAGCCAAACAAAACGCGGTTGAAAAAGGTCGACATCAGTTGGACAACACTTGGATTCATCCGGACAAACCTATTTCACAAGGGCTGAGTGACAAATTGGGTGGGCCTATCAAACGTGAGTACCGTTACAGTGATTTGCTGCGTCGACCAGAACTGCGCATTGCCGATCTCATCGACTTGCCAGAATTTGCTTGGCTTGCTGAGCATCCAGAGGTCGCAGAGCAGATAGAGATACAAGTCAAGTACGCTGGCTACATTGAACGTCAGCAGCAGGAAATCGAAAAAATTCGGCGCCATGAAGAAACACGCCTGCCCGACGACTTTGATTATGCCAAGGTCGCAGGCCTGAGCAACGAGGTGGTGCAAAAATTATCGAGCATACGGCCACAAACGATTGGACAGGCGTCTCGCATCTCCGGCATCACCCCTGCGGCGATCAGTTTGTTGCTTATCGCGTTGAAAAAACGCGACCTACAACACACCAAGAGTGCTTGATGGAAGCGCTTAAACAACAATGGCAAGATGGCATCCAAGCGCTCGGCGTCACACCGACGGTGCGACTCATTGACGGTGGACTGTATTTATTGAAGCAGCTGCTGAGATGGAATCGGGCCTATAATTTGACTGCCATTACGGATCCGGAAGCGATACTGTCGCGACATCTGTTGGATTCACTTTCACCTGTGCCCTTTTTGCAAGGTGAACGTATTGCCGATGTTGGTACGGGTGGCGGTTTTCCCGGGTTGGTACTTGCACTCGCGTTGCCAGACAAACATTTTGCGCTGATTGACAGCCACGGCAAAAAATTACGTTTTGTTCGACAAATGGTGCACGAGCTTGGACTCAAGAATGTCAGTGTTCACCATGCGCGCGTCCAAGCATTAGATCTACGAGTCGACGCAATTGTCTGTCGCGCTTTTGCGACACTGCCAGATATTGTCGATTGGTGTACCCACTTGGCCCCCGGCGGTCAATTGCTAGCGATGAAGGGCAAGTATCCAAAAGAGGAACTTGCCGCCCTGCCAAAGCGTATCACCGTTCAGGAAATTCGGCCGATTCATGTTCCGGGGCTGACAGCGGACCGACATCTAGTTAATCTATGTCTTCCGGAAATTTGTGACAACAAGTCGGAGTAATTGCATCGTGGCCAGAATTATTGCCATCACCAACCAAAAAGGCGGTGTGGGTAAAACCACGACCACCATCAATCTTGGTGCTTCACTCGCGGCCACTAAGCGGCGCGTGCTATTGGTCGATATGGATCCGCAAGGCAATGCCACGATGGGCAGCGGTGTCGACAAATATGACTTAGAAACCTCAGTATTTGATGTGCTTGTTGAAGGTGCTTCAATTGAAAGCGTCATGATCAACGCCGAACAAGCCGGCTACCACATTGTGCCTGCCAATGGCGACTTAACGGGGGTTGAAGTCCATTTGCTTGAGGTTGAGGCACCGCACCTTCGTTTAAAAAAGGCGCTTTCAGCCGTGGTCGATAAATTTGACTACATCTTACTGGACTGCCCGCCTGCCCTAAATATGCTTTCGCTCAATGCATTGGTCGCGGCACATTCGGTGATTATTCCGATGCAATGTGAATACTACGCACTGGAAGGTTTAACCGCATTGCTGGAGACCATCCAACAAGTCAAAGCGACCCACAATCCATCGCTTGAAATCGAAGGCGTCTTGCGAACCATGTATGATCCCAGAAATCGTCTGGCGACCGAGGTTTCTAATGAATTGCATGAGTACTTTGGAGATAAAGTGTTTCGGACCCCCGTTCCTCGCAATGTGCGGGTTGCTGAGGCACCAAGTTTTGGTCTGCCAGTGATGTATCACGATCGCTTGTCGGCTGGTGCCAAAGCGTATCTGGCGCTGGCGGGCGAACTATTACGTCGGGCCGAAGCGAGAGAAACCACAGCATAAATTGGGAAAACACCATGGCAAATAAGCGGTTAAAGCGCGGCATAAACGCACTACTCGAAAAAAGTTCATTACACGCCAAATCACAAATCTCAAGTCCTGCTGAGGCCATTGAGGTTCTGAAACAAAATGAAGAATTGCGAAACCTTCCGGTCGAATGGCTGACACGAGGTAAGTATCAACCGCGTCGCGATATGACAGAAGAAGGCCTTGACGAGCTGGCCGAGTCAATTCGCTCGCAAGGCGTGATTCAGCCAATTGTTGTGCGTCCGATTGCCTCGGAGCGCTATGAAATTATCGCGGGGGAGCGTCGATGGCGTGCTGCACAACGCGCTGGGCTCAAGGAAGTCCCCTGTGTGATACGCGATATTCCGGATGAAGCGGCCATCGCCATGGCGTTGGTCGAAAACATTCAGCGTGAAGATCTGAATGTGGTTGAAGAAGCGATGGCGTTGCAGCGATTGATGGACGAATTTGGTTTGACCCACCAGCAAGTGGCCGAAGCCGTCGGAAAATCACGAACCACGGTGACCAATCTTTTACGGCTGCTCAACCTTGCGCCCGAGGTGCGCACAATGCTTGAACGTGGCGACCTGGACATGGGGCATGCGCGTGCGCTGTTGACGCTTCCCGAGGCCAAGCAAATCACTGTTGCGCGCCAAGTCGTTGATAAAGGGCTGACAGTGCGTGAAACCGAACGCCTTGTCAAAAAAACACTCCAAGGCAAATCAACCAACAAGACCAACGCACAATCCGATGCCGATGTGGCGCGTCTTTCACAACAATTGAGTGAGCAATTGGGCACGCCGGTCCAAATCCGTATGAAAACAAAAAATAAGGGCGAAGTGGTGATTCGCTATGCCAATCTCGAAGTTCTGGAAGGGCTGCTTGCTCGGCTTGGCATCAAGTCGACAGAATAAACACTATAACTAGTGTTACTGGAATAAGAGCACCACAATTTATAGTAGGTGCTTGTTTTCGGTTAAAAAATGTTCATCCCTTTATTGCGATAAGGCCGCTGAGGCCGTATAATTCGCGCCTCTATGCCGATGACGGATGAGATCTATTCTCATTCCTGACGTGCAAGAAACAATTTGACGCCAAGCCGATGACTAAAAATCGAAACAGGCTCAACGAACCGGGCCATCGGCTGGCACATCGACTGGTAGGCCGACAAGCCATCGCAGTGCTTCTATGGTCGCTGGTCGTTTTTTTATACGCGGGGACACATGCGATGGTGTCATCGCTCTGGGGTGGTGCGGCGATCGTTATCCCAAACTGGGTTCTGGCCAAAAAGGCTTTCCGGTATGGGGGCGCATCAAACGCCAGAAAGATTGTGCGGAGTTTTTACTGGGGGCAGACCGTTAAGATGGCTGTCACCATCGCCATACTGGCGGTTGCCTTTGCGTTTGGCAAGGCAGCGCCCGGGCCATTGTTGGCGGCTATGGTTATCGGATTTTTGGTGCAACGCAGTGCGCTTCTTTGGCTGCGGTAGTACAACAGAAAATTTGACGGGGCAATTATGAGTGCAGAAGGTGGAATGACGAGCACCCAATACATTGGTCACCACTTGCAAAACATGCAGTTGTGCAAGTTGGATGGCCACTGGCACTTGGGTAATTGTGCAGAAGCAGGGTTCTGGGCAATTAACGTGGATACCATGGTGATCTCCCTGCTGTTAGGTGTTCTGTTTTTGTGGATCTTCCGCAGCGTTGCCAAGAAAGCCACCGGCGGCACCCCAAGCAAACTGCAAGCGTTTGTTGAAATCCTCGTTGAATTTGTCAATGACAATGTGAATGACACTTATCCTGGCAAAAGTCGTTTGATTGCGCCATTGGCGCTGACAATCTTCGTATGGGTTTTCCTGTGGAATCTTATGGACCTGATTCCTGTAGATTGGTTACCCATGCTTGCGCAATGGATTGGTCATACTGTTTTTGGTGCTGATCCACACCATGTTTATCTGAAAGTGGTGCCGTCCACCGATTTGAATTCGACGTTTGCCTTGTCAATTTCGGTGTTTTTGTTGATTTTGTTCTACAGCATTCGAATTAAGGGGCTTGGCGGTTTTGCAAAAGAGCTGACACTTAACCCGTTCAATACCATTTGGTTGAGCTGGTTCAACCTGATTATTGAAGGCGCCTCCCTACTGGCCAAACCAATATCGCTCGCACTGCGATTGTTCGGCAATATGTATGCTGGCGAACTGATTTTCATTCTGATCGCCTTGACTGGTTTGTGGCAATTGCCCATGCACTTTGCTTGGGCGGTGTTCCACATCTTGGTCATCACTTTACAGGCATTTATTTTCATGATGCTGACGATTGTTTATCTCAGCATGGCAGCCGAAGAGCATTGATTTTGATTTACGTTAACTTCAACTTGTAACAACTAGGAGACAACAATGGAAGCTTTATTTGCCTCTATCTTGACCTACAAAGTATTGGCCATCGCCATTCTGATCGGCTTGGGTGCCTTGGCGGTTGGTATCGGCATGGGCCTGCTCGGCGGTAAGTTCCTCGAAGGTGCTGCGCGTCAACCGGAAATGGTACCGATGCTGCAAATTAAAATGTTTATCGTCGCTGGTCTGTTGGACGCGGTGGCTATTATCGGTGTTGGTATTGCTTTGTTCTTTGCGTTTACGACGCCTTTCATCGACCAGTTGAAAGCCGCTGTTGCAGGGTGATTCAGCGGCTCCGTCACTGAATTAAATCAGAGGAGACGCTGACGTGAACCTGAACTTAACTCTCATCGGCCAGACAATCGCGTTTATCGTTTTTGTCTGGTTCTGTATGAAGTATGTGTGGCCGCCGATCATCGCGGCCATTGAAGAGCGCCAGAAGAAAATCGCCGAAGGGCTGGCGGCGGCTGAGCGTGGTGCCAAAGACCAAGAGTTGGCACAACAAAAAGCGGCCGAAATCTTGCGCGAAGCAAAACAAAAAGCCGCTGAATTGATCGAACAAGCCAATCGTCGTCATGCCGAAATTGTCGACGCAGCCAAAGCAGATGCCGAGGCTGAGGTGGAGCGCATCAAAAAAGGTGCCATGGCTGAGCTTGAACAGGAAGTTCAGCGGGCACGTGAAGCGTTGCGCGAACAATTGGCAGAGCTGGCTGTGGCTGGCGCCGAAAAAATCATTGAACGTAGCCTCAATGAGCAGGACCACAAAGACCTGCTTACCAAGCTGGCTACCCAATTGTAAGAGGTTGAACGCATGGCAGAGCTGGCCACCCTAGCACGACCTTATGCCCGCGCGGCATTTGATCACGCACGCGAAGCAGGCGTTTTGGAGGCGTGGTCAGAGGCGCTCGCGTTGGCTGCGGCGATTGCTCAGGACAGCGAGGTTCACAATTTGTTGACCAACCCTGAGTTAACCACCGAAGAGCAGCTGGCCTTGTTTGAACACCCGGCCTTTGATGATGCCTTTCGTGCTTTTCTGCGCGTGATGGCCGAAAAAGGCCGTCTGCTGTTATTACCCAAAGTGGCGGAATTGTTCGTTCAATACAAAAAGGCTTGGGAATCGAAGGTGGATGTAGAATTGATTTCTGCGGTGCCGTTGGATGACGAACTGCAGAAGCAATTTGCTGAGCGTTTGGCGAACAAACTCGGCAAACAAGTGGACATCCACAACCATGTCAATCCCGAGATCTTGGGTGGCGCGATAATCAAGGCTGGCGATTTGGTGATAGATGGCTCATTGCGTGCCAAAATCGCCAAGATGGCTGAAACTTTAGCATCCTGACAGGACATAGAGCATGAAGATGCAACTGAACCCTACTGAAATTAGCGAGCTGATCCGCGAGCGCATTGAGAAGCTCGATATCAAAACGGAAGCTCGTAACGAAGGTACCATCGTAAGTGTTTCCGACGGCATTATCCGAATTCATGGTCTTGCCGATGTGATGCAGGGCGAAATGATTGAGTTGCCCGGCGGTCGTTACGCATTGGCCATGAACCTTGAGCGTGATTCGGTTGGTGCTGTGGTGCTCGGTGATTACACCGGTGTCGCTGAAGGACAGACGGCCAAGTGTACAGGCCGAATTCTCGAGGTGCCGGTCGGCGAAGCGTTGTTGGGACGTGTCGTCGATGCGCTCGGCAACCCGATTGATGGTAAAGGTCCAATCGAAACGCCTTATACGTCGCCGGTTGAAAAAGTTGCGCCAGGTGTGATCACGCGTCAATCGGTGTCTCAACCAGTCCAGACTGGTATTAAAGCCATTGACTCGATGATCCCGATTGGCCGTGGCCAGCGGGAATTGATCATTGGTGACCGCCAAGTCGGAAAAACCGCGGTTGCTGTTGATACAATCATTAACCAGAAAGGCACAGGCATTAAATGTATTTATGTCGCTGTTGGTCAGAAAGCGTCAACAATTGCCAACATTGTGCGCAAGCTCGAAGAGCATGGCGCGATGGAGCACACCATCGTCGTCGCTGCCTCGGCGTCTGAATCGGCAGCATTGCAATACATTGCGCCGTTTGCCGGATGCTCAATGGGTGAATATTTCCGTGATCGTGGCGAAGACGCTTTGATTATTTATGACGACTTAACGAAGCAAGCGTGGGCGTATCGTCAGATCTCCCTGTTACTCCGTCGTCCGCCGGGCCGTGAAGCCTATCCCGGTGATGTGTTCTATTTGCATTCTCGTCTGCTTGAACGCGCGGCTCGCGTCAACGCGGACTATGTCGAGAAAATGACCAATGGTGAAGTCAAAGGTAAGACTGGTTCGTTGACGGCGTTGCCGATCATCGAAACACAAGCCGGTGACGTCTCGGCCTTCGTGCCGACCAACGTCATTTCCATCACCGATGGTCAGATCTTCTTGGAAACCGACCTGTTCAACGCAGGTATCCGTCCGGCGGTCAACGCGGGTCTTTCCGTATCTCGTGTTGGTGGTGCGGCACAAACCAAGATCATCAAGAAATTGGGTGGTGGTATTCGTCTGGCCCTTGCTCAGTATCGTGAGTTGGCGGCTTTCGCCCAATTTGCGTCGGATCTCGATGCGGCCACACGCGCCCAGCTTGAACACGGGCAGCGCGTCACTGAGCTGATGAAACAAAAGCAGTACCACCCAATGAGTGTGGCAGAAATGGCGGTGGTACTGTATGCCGCAGAAAAAGGTCACCTGAAAGACGTTGAACTCAAGAAGGTCGGTGATTTTGAGTCTGCCCTACTCGACTACGCGCGACGTGAGTTCAAGTCACTGCTCGATCGCATCAATGAAACGGGTGACTACAACGACCAGATCGCCGCTGAGTTGGAAAAGTTGGTTGTCACATTTAAAGAAACCCAAACTTGGTAAGGTGGACAGCGGATGCCGTCAGGCATCCGCTCGCCGTAAACTGAACCAGCAAACGGAAAAGACAGATGTCAGGCGCTAAAGAGATTCGCTCCAAAATTGGGAGCATCAAAAATACGCAAAAAATCACCAGCGCAATGGAGCTGGTGGCCGCGAGCAAAATGCGTAAGGCGCAAGATCGCATGGCGGCCTCCAAACCCTATGCCAACCATATGCGCAAGGTGATTGGTCATGTGGCCAAAGCCAACTTGGAATATCGGCATCCGTTCACCATCGAACGGGATGTCAAAAAAGTTGGTTACATATTGGTCGCAACAGACCGCGGATTGTGTGGCGGCTTGAACATCAACCTCTTCAAAGCAGCTTTATCACATATGAAGCAATTGCGCGATCAAGGCGTCGAAATCAAGCTATGCCTTATCGGTCAGAAGGCGGTTGCTTTCTTCAAGCGCTTTGGAGGCGAGGTGCTGGCGCAAGCATCACATCTCGGTGATGAGCCGGAACTTGCCGACCTCATTGGCACTGTCAAGGTGATGCTGGATGCGTTCGAAGACGGCGAAATTGATCGGCTTTATCTCGCATATAACGATTTCGTCAACACCATGACGCAGACGCCCAAGGTCGAGCAGCTGCTGCCAATCAAGCCACACGAAGACTCCCAGGCGCCACGTCATACTTGGGACTACATCTATGAGCCGGATCCTAAGTCCCTGCTTGATAAATTGCTGACGCGTTACATTGAATCGTTAGTTTATCAAGCGGTCGTCGAAAATGTCGCCTGTGAGATGGCAGCCCGCATGGTGGCGATGAAGGCGGCAACCGACAATGCCGGTAAACTGATAGACGACCTACAACTTGCTTACAACAAGGCAAGACAGGCGTCCATTACGCAAGAGTTGTCAGAGATTGTTGCGGGCGCAGCGGCCGTCTGACATTGACCAGGTTTGGATTTGAATGCATAGAGGAAACACATTATGAGCACTGGTAGCATCGTTGAAATTATCGGCGCCGTCGTTGACGTGGAGTTCCCGCGTGACTCGGTGCCTCGTGTCTATGATGCCCTGAAAATTGAAGAAAACGGTCTGACGCTTGAGGTGCAGCAGCAGATCGGAGGCGGTGTCGTGCGCTGTATTGCGATGGGGCCATCTGAAGGGCTCAAGCGCGGCATGAAAGTGACCAACACGGGCGCGCCGATTTCGGTACCAGTCGGCAAGGCGACGCTGGGACGCATTATGGACGTGCTGGGTAACCCAGTGGATGAAGCTGGGCCCATCGAAGCCGAAGAGCGCATGCCAATTCACCGGAAAGCGCCGGAGTATGCTGAACTGGCGGCAACGAACGAGCTGCTTGAGACAGGCATTAAAGTGATCGACCTCATCTGCCCGTTCGCAAAAGGTGGTAAAGTCGGTCTGTTCGGTGGTGCTGGTGTGGGTAAAACCGTGAACATGATGGAGCTGATTCGAAACATCGCCATCGAGCACAGCGGTTACTCAGTGTTTGCTGGTGTCGGCGAGCGGACACGTGAAGGTAA
>RFGJ01000054.1 GCA_003696665.1 Gammaproteobacteria bacterium
CGAGTGGCGAGAATCGGCTCGGAAAACACCGGCGAAATGGTCCGAGTCCTTGTTGAAATGGGCAGCACGTCTCGGCATGGATCTCGACCCTGTTGACCGACCGCTTTTTCAGTGGATGACGCAGATTAGCCAGTTGGCTTTGATTTATGGCGACATGACCAGCGATCGGTATGTGCTGCTGTTGCAGCAAGAAGCCAATGGCCCCATTTCTCCACCACTGACCGGTGCGGGCATTCATTTTCTGTCGTTGGCAGAGCTCTTAGGCGGCAGCTTTGATGCTATTTGGATATTGGGCGCCGTGACGAGCGCATGGCCAGCGGCGGTTCAACGCAACCCATTTATCCCCGTTGCGTTGGCAAGAGACAAAGGCTTGCCAAGGAGCTCAGCGGAACGGGAACTGGTCTACGCGAAATGGCAAAAATCGCTCATCCTCAGTATGGCACCAGAGGTGGTGGTCAGTTATCCGGAGAACATTGATTTGGAAGCCCAGTTGCCAAGTCCATTGACGGTGGATTGGCAAGCCTGGTCATTTGAGGCTGGCCATAGGCGGCAAACAGCTGCATGTCAGGCAAGGGAAGGGGCGCTGTTAGATAAGTGGGAGGTGTTGGAAGACCATAGGGTGATCCCGCCGGAGCCCGGTCAACATTCGGGCGGGACCGCATTGTTTACGGATATGGCGCAGTGTCCATTTCGTGCTTTCCTGCGTCATCGAGTAGGTTTGCAAGAACCGGATAAACAGATGTGGGGCGTTGATGCCAAAAGGCGCGGAATATGGTATCACGCCATCCTCGAGGGATTCTGGGCTAAGGTGGGCAACCATGCTCGCCTGACAATCTTGTCGCCGACGGAACGCCGGGACCTGCTTAGGGAGTTGGCAAAAAAGACTTGGCCATCGGTGATGGCCAATATTAATTTGAAGAAAAACATTCTGCTTGCGCTGGAAGCGGTTGAGGTGGCGCTGGCAGTGGACATTCTGGATGCACTGTTGATGGTGGATCTGGCTCGCACGCCTTTCGAGGTGGAAGCGGTGGAGGCCAGTCGAACCATTCAGGTTGGCCAATTCCGGTTTCGCATCAAGCTTGATCGCATTGACCAACTGGCCAGTGGGGAGCGCATTGTCATCGATTATAAAACCGGCGAAAAACAACTGACGCATCTTCGTCCAGAAGGGCTTAAGGAACCACAATTGCCGGTCTACGCCGTTTTTTCTGATACCCAGATCGATGCGGTGGCTTTTGCGGTAATGAGTCTCAAAAGTTCGAGATATCTTGGGTTGCGTGATGATGCCGTCCGTTTTTATGCTGACGGCAAAGAGCCGCTACAAGCGCTGCCGTACCGTCGCTCCGGGTTTGACCAAAACGATTGGCCCGATTTGTTGGATGCGTGGCGGCGACGCCTTTTTCAACTGGCCAAACAATACGAAGAGGGAGACAGTCGGGCGGCAGGCAAAGTCACAGACCTGTGTCAGTATTGTCAATTTCAACCGGTGTGCCGTCGCGATATTTTAGAGCCGTTGCCGGAGGATGATGTATTACGGAAAGAAATCATTGCCTCGGAGGATGAAGTATGAGCGCCATTGACCAAGAGTGGCGACAGCGCGCCATTGATCCATCCATCAGCGTGATTGTGCAAGCACCGGCCGGTTCTGGCAAAACTGAGTTGCTCACCCAGCGATTTCTGGCCCTCTTGGCCACAGTGGACAAGCCGGAGAGCATTCTCGCGATCACCTTTACGCGAAAAGCCGTGGGCGAAATGCGCCACCGCATTATCCAAAGCTTGGCGGATGCCGGCAATCAGGTGCCAACGACGTCCGAGGTGAAGCAGCAAACACGCGCCTTGGCTGAGCAAGTGTTAGCACGTGACAAAGCCAAGCAGTGGCATCTTTTGGAAAACCCGTCGCGGCTGCAAATTATGACCATAGATGCCCTGTGCGCCTTTCTTGGTCGACAGCTTCCGATTGCGGCACGATTTGGCGCGGCGTTAAATCCAGCTGAAGATCCTCGGCCACTGTATGAGGAAGCTGTCGAGCATGCGCTCAATGCATGCCTGGCAGAACAGTCACCTTGCGTCACAACATTGCTTCGTCATTTCGCTGGCAACGGTGAAGCGCTGAAAAAAGTGGTGGTCGATTTATTGCAATCCCGAGCCCAGTGGCTGCCGCAAGTGCTTCCACTGCACCAAGAGGCCCCCGAGGCTTTGAAATCTGCATTTGAAAAAAGCCTGAGGCAGGAATTAGATGATCTTCTCTGTTCTCTTGCGCGCGCGCTCGCACGGTTTCTGCCGGAGCTGGAGCAGTGGTCGCAATTTGCCCAAGCACAGGCGGATTATGGCTA
>RFGJ01000055.1 GCA_003696665.1 Gammaproteobacteria bacterium
ACGGTCAGGCCGGTTTGACTTGGCAACCAGAGTCGACCCCGGCTATCTGTCGCAATGGCCGCCACATTATTGGACGCGAGGCCCGTGCCAAGTCCGGAGGCAAGCACAACCTTTTTTTCCTTAAGATCATAAATTTTCAGACCAATACCCGAGTAGCCAACCAGTAGATATTTGCCACCCAATTGCATGTCTGTGACCGAAGCGCCCTCTCGGATAATGCCATCGTTGTCCAAACCCGGCAGCACCTCGACGGTTCCGTTGGTTTTGTCATATCGACACACCGCCCTATCCGTGCCGATATACACAAAGCGTTCAGACGCCTCAAATGCCGTGGTCAACGCTCGGCACAGTTCTGGCACGTGACTCAGCGATAGCACCCGCCCACTTGCCTTATCGTACACGCCCCAGCCATCAGAATGCCCAATCCAAAGGCGTTGTCCATCTGCATACAAGGTAAAAACGACCCGTGACAACCAGCGTGGCGATTCGCCATTCTCGGCGGTCCAGTGCACAGGCTTTGCTGTGCGAGTCTTGCCATCCACTTGCCAAAGCCCACGCCCCGTGCCAGCCATGATCTGGTTCTGGAATTCAGTCACAACATAGACACCTTGCAATAGACGACGGTCATCGGCGGTGTATATCGGTTGAAATTCCGTGCTGCTTTCTGGCCGCACCTCTAACGCTCGGTCACCACCAAGCCACAAAGCGCCATCCGAGGCAGGCAATATGCTCCATACCACTTTATTGCGTTGGCCGTGCTCGCCTGGCAACAAGCGCACTGGCCATTCACTGCGCTTGTTCCACACCAAAGTGCCTTCACCCTCTGTGCCCAACCAAATATTGCCGTCTCGATCCCGAAATAGTGCACGAACGGATGGTAATGTTTCTTTTCCGCGTTGCCACCGATGAATATGGCGACGTTTGCCAGATGGTAAGCTGATACGGAGCACCCCACCGCTCCTCAATCCCACCCAGAGTTCACGATCAGGGGTGCGCATTCCCGACTGCGCCCGAAATTCAGGCGCTTTTTGCACGTACGGACGAAACTGTTCGACAATTGTTCCGGTGTCATCGAACACCAAATAACCCGCGTCAAGCACGGCGATGATTCTTTGCTCACCATCGGGAATCAGATCAATGACAAAACGTTTTTCTCTTACGATATCGAGAAACGCCTGCGAAGCCCACGGCCGCCATTGTTGCGCCTCGGTATCCCATCGCCAAATCCCTTTGGCTTCATCCGCAGCGAGCATACCCACGCCATTGATCCTAAACAGTCGATATGGGCGCGCTAACGGCAATGCCTCCGTTTTTGGCTTCAAAAGCCTATAGTCGTCCGTCCCCTTGTATTGCAACAGTCCACCGTCCGCGAGCATCCATAACACGCCTTTGTCAGACACAATCTGATAAACAATGCCCGCCCCGTGCTTATTTAAGGCTGCTTGATCAAAAACAACTTGAAAATCGTCGGTGGCGGGTCGGTAGTGACCCACACCGCCGCTGGTGGCCACCCAAAGCTGTCCTTGCGCATCCAACGCGAGATCCCAAACCGTATTGCCGGGTAATGAATGTTTCTGATCAGGCTGAAATCGGTAGGTGTAGGCATGGTGTCCATCCAAGCGACTCAAGCCATTTTCTGTCGCCACCCAGATCTGGCCATCTGTGGTCTGCACGATGTCTCTCACCCAACTTTGTGC
>RFGJ01000056.1 GCA_003696665.1 Gammaproteobacteria bacterium
ACCGACCCAACCCCCACTCCCGCTTTTCCAGCGCCGCACGCTGGTATGGTTTTCCTGCGGCGCGGCGTCCGCCGTTGCCGCGAAAATCACGCTGGAAGAGCGCCCTGACGCGGAAATCCTGTATTGTCGGGTGGCAAATGAGCATCCCGATAACCTGCGATTTCTGCGAGATGTAGAGCGATGGCTAGATGTGAAAATCAAAATCCTGACGAATCCCGCCTACCCAGATGCCGATATTTTCTCGGTGTTTTGGCGAACAGGCTGGTTGGTAGGCCCCGCTGGAGCGCGGTGTACCGTGGAGTTGAAACGTCGCCCACGCGAGCAGTATCAGCAACCCGGAGATGTCCACGTCTTCGGAATGACGGCAGACGAAGAACTGCGCATCAGGCGATTTGAGCAAAACAATCCTGAGTTGTATTTGTGGTGGCCGCTTTTGGAACGCGGCATCACGAAACAAGATTGCTTTGACATGCTCAACCGTGCCGGAATTACCCTGCCTGCCATGTACCAGATGGGTTATCGCAATAATAATTGCATCGGATGTGTCAAAGGCGGAAAGGGCTACTGGAACAAAATCCGCCGCGACTTTCCAGAAGCGTTTGAGCGCATGGCAAAGTTCGAGCGCGAAATGGGAGCGCGTGTGTTCCCGGACAATTGGCTGGATGAATTGCCGCCAGACGCGGGGCGGTACGAATCGGAGTATGAGATTGAGTGCGGGCCAGTCTGCGGGCTGGCTAACTCGCGGCTGCACCTGACGCTGCTCCGCAGCGCAGGTAAGCCGCAAATCCGTTAGGCGGCCACGGCCTACGAGTACCATTTGCCCCCTTGTGGCACAAGGGCAAGGCTCCACGGTTGCGGGGCTGGTTTACCTGCGAGCACGTTTAGAGTTTGCAAACGCGGGTGGCGGCTATCCTGGGTGCTCTGGATGCCAACCGTGGCCGCCTAACCAGCGTTTGTAGCCGACCCGCCGCCGCTGGCGGCTCTGATAATCGCCGCGAAATCATGCGGCGGGCGGCTAAAACGCAATTCCGTTAGGCTTCTAAAACGATGACTTATCAAGCCCTTGACGTAACCGCTGGTGGCCGTATGGCCTGGATTGACAAGCACGACCAACGCGCCGTGTTCGTTGACCGCCGCGTTGAAACGCTACGCATGAAAGACGCATCAGTCAAGAACGGTATTCGCGTGCTGGAAGTGCGCCCCAATGTCCAGGCCGATTTTACGGCTTTGCCATTCCCGTCAGATTGTTTCCCGTTGGTGTTGTTTGACCCGCCACATTTACGGAGCGCAGGTCCGAAATCGTGGCTGCGGGCGAAATACGGCGTGCTTGAAGGCGACTGGCCGGCCATGTTACGGGCTGGCTTTTTGGAGTGCTTCCGCGTACTGGCCCCGGCCGGAACGCTAGTGTTCAAGTGGAATGAGTACCAGATACCGCTATCGAAGATTTTGCCGCTTGCGCCCGTGCCACCGCTGTTCGGGCACCGAAGCGGGCGGCATAGTAAAACACACTGGCTTGTTTTTACGAAGCCTAACTCGCGCTTGCACCCGACCGCTCGCT
>RFGJ01000057.1 GCA_003696665.1 Gammaproteobacteria bacterium
TGCGGAACGGCGGGTTCCGCAAGACGGTCGTGTCAAACTCCGACTGTCTAAAAACCGAACCATTGATTTCCGCGTGAGTACATTGCCGACGCTGTTTGGTGAAAAAGTGGTCATGCGGATTCTGGATCCCGAATCCGCCAAACTCGGCATTGACGCGCTAGGGTATGAGCCGGAACAGAAAAAGCTTTATTTGGAAGCTTTGCATAAACCGCAGGGGATGATTTTGGTCACTGGCCCCACAGGTTCAGGTAAGACGGTGTCTCTTTATACCGGGGTGAATATCCTCAATACCCCCGAACGCAATATTTCGACCGCAGAAGACCCGGTAGAAATCAACTTGCCTGGCATCAACCAAGTCAATATCAACCCGACACAGGGTCTCACCTTTGCATCCGCACTGCGCGCGTTTCTTCGCCAAGACCCGGATGTCATTCTGGTGGGTGAGATTCGCGACCTTGAGACCGCCGAAATCGCCATTAAAGCGGCGCAAACCGGGCATCTGGTGCTCTCGACGCTCCATACCAACAGCGCTCCAGAAACTCTGACACGTTTGCTGAATATGGGGGTGGCGCCGTTCAACATTGCCACCACGGTCAATCTGGTGATTGCTCAGCGTCTGGCACGACGACTATGCACACATTGCAAACGTCCCGCTGACGTGCCTCGCAATGTGCTTCTAGATTTCGGCTTCCGCGAAGACGAAGTGGACAACCTCACAATTTATGAAGCTGTTGGTTGCGATAAATGTACAAACGGGTATAAAGGAAGGGTAGGTATTTATCAGGTCATGCCCGTGACAGAAAGCATTTCGCGCCTGATTATGGAAAACGGCAATGCCATTCAGATTGCCGATCAGGCAAAAGCGGAAGGCATTCCCGATTTACGCGCGTCAGCGCTTGAGAAAGCACGACAGGGTATCATCGACTTGAAAGAAGTCAATCGCGTGACACAGGATTAAATCTATGGCCGTAGAAACAAAGCGTAAAACAAGGACAGCCGTCAGCCGACCAGCCGCCCGAAAGCCAGCGGAAAAACTCAAGACGTTCGTCTGGGAAGGGACCGATCGGCGGGGTAACAAGGTGTCCGGAGAGCTGCCCGCTCCGAACATGGCCATGGTCAAGGCACAACTTCGCAAGCAAGGTTTTACGCCCACCAAGGTCAAACCCAAAGGCATTGAATTATTTTCGGGCCGCAGCAAGCCCGTCACGCCCGCCGACATCGCGGTGGTTTCACGTCAGCTCGCCACGATGGTCAAAGCTGGTGTGCCCATTGTGCAAGCACTTGCTATCATTTCTCAAGGTCACGAAAAAGCCTCCGTCCGTGATCTTGTGGCCCAGATCCGCGCCGATCTCGAAAGCGGCGCCGCCTTCCATGAAGCGCTGCGGAAACACCCGCGTCAATTTGATGAACTTTTTTGTGACCTCGTACAGGCCGGCGAAGCATCAGGCAAACTGGAAGATATGCTGGCCAGAATTGCGCTCTACAAAGAGAAAACCGAGTCACTGAAGAAGAAAATCAAAAAGGCGCTGTTTTACCCCGTCGCCGTCATCATCATGGCGATCATTGTCACGGCCGTATTGCTCATTAAAGTGGTCCCCACTTTTGCCGATCTATTCAAGGGGTTCGGAGCCGATTTGCCCGCCTTCACGCAGCTTGTTATCAATTTGTCGAATTCATTACAGGAGTCTTGGTTCTATTATTTCGCCGGAATCATCGCACTGATTTTCGCCCATAGGGAAGCGAGCCGTCGTTCGAAGGAATATCGAGATTTCATCGACAAATTGCTGCTCAAAATACCGATTATTGGTGAGATTATTGAGAAGGCAGCGATTGCCCGCTTTGCCCGCACGCTGTCCACGACATTCGCCGCCGGCGTGCCGCTCATGGAAGCCCTTGATTCTGCCGCTGGCGCCTCCGGCAACGCACTGTTTCGCGATGCCATCCGTCGCATTCGCGACGATGTGGCCACAGGCACACAGCTCAATGTGGCCATGCAAATGACCAATGTTTTTCCCAATATGGTCGTGCAAATGGCGGCGATCGGCGAGGAAGCTGGCTCACTCGAGCATATGTTGGCCAAAGTGGCTGACGTCTATGAGGAAGAAGTGGACAATGCGGTCGATTCGCTCAGTTCCCTGATCGAGCCTCTCATCATGGCAATCTTGGGCGTGCTCATTGGTGGTCTGATTGTGGCAATGTACTTGCCAATTTTCCAGATGGGTCAAGTCATTTAACCAGAGAACACGATTCGCCCATGTTTGATGCTTTGCTGACCACCCTCCAAAACACACCGTCGCTTTATGCGGCGGTTTTGTTCGTGTTTGGGCTTTTGGTGGGGAGTTTCCTGAATGTCGTGATCTTACGTTTTCCCAAGCGACTCTTTTGGCAATGGGCGCAAGATGCCAAGGAACATCTCACGACAATGGGTTGTCAGGTTCACTGCCCAGATGAACTTCATAGCCCACCCGCCGGCCTGGTATTGACGCGCTCGCATTGTCCGAAATGCGGCCATCAGCTTGCTTGGTGGGAGAACATTCCTTTAGTCAGTTGGGCCATGCTCAAAGCTCGATGCCGTCAATGCCATAGCGCGATTGGGTTGCGCTATCCACTCGTCGAACTGATCACTGGTCTCATCTTTCTTTCGGTGGCACTGCACTATCCACCTTCGATGCAATCACTTTGTTTGTTGTTTTTCTCAGCGATGCTGATTGCGTTGTCGGGCATTGATATCGATCATCAAATTCTTCCCGATCCCATGGTGTATATTTTGCTGTGGTTTGGGATAGTTGCGTCGTATTGGGGTTGGCTGGACCTTTCGCTACAGGATTCTGTGCTTGGCGCATTGATTGGCTATCTATCGCTATGGTCGTTTTATTGGCTATTTAAAATCGTCACAGGCAAGGAAGGCATGGGATACGGTGATTTCAAACTATTTGCCGCGCTTGGCGCCTGGATTGGCCCAACACTACTGATACCGACCATTATTCTTGCTGCGTTGCTGGGCACCGTGATCGGCGTAACTGGTATGCTTCTTTTTAAAAAACAAAACCGCATTCCATTCGGCCCCTTTCTCGCTGCCGGAGGTTGGGTGAGTTTGTTGTACGGTCACACACTCATTCACGCCTATCTCCGCTGGGCTGGTTTAGGTTTTTAATGATGCAACAACGAATTGTTGTGACTGGGGGCATTGCCTGTGGCAAGTCAACCGCGGTCGCACGCCTTGCTGAGCTTGGTGTGCCGGTCATCAGCGCCGACCTTGTGGCGAGGGCCATTGTCGCGCCGGGGGAAGCCGGTCATGAGGCGCTCAAACAGCTTCTGGATACCTCATTTTTTCAAACGGATGGCACCTTAAACCGAGCCAAATTGCGGCGCGCGATTTTCACCAATCCACAATTGAAACAAAATGTCGAGCATACACTGCATCCAATGATCCGGAAAACCATGTTGACCCAAGCGACCCATTGCTCGGCGCCCTATGTTGTGTTAGATATCCCGCTTTATGCGGAAAGCGAAGCACGAGTGGAATGTGATGCGGTCTGGGTCGTGGATTGCCCGCATGACATTCAATTACATCGGCTGATGCACCGCGATGCGATTGATGAAGAATTGGCGAAAAAAATGATCGCTGCACAAGCCTCACGTGAAAAACGGCTCGCGCTGGCCAGTCAAGTGATTGATAATAGCGGTAGCCTGAAAGACTTAATTGCCCAAGTCGACGCTTTGCACGCAAAAACACTCACCCATTTGGCAGAGTCGCTGTGATGAGTACAGTTGTTTACGAATACCCGACCAACCAAACGACGCGGAAGTTCCTGCGCTTGGAGCAGTTATTTCACACCATTGGTCAATTGATTGAAGTGCAGACACCAGCCACACATAAGGCTGCCTTGTTCCGATTGTCAGAACTGATTGACTTTTTTGATCGCAATGATGTCAAAACCGATCTCATTAAAGAACTTGAGCGCCAGCACCAGCTCCTCAGTCGGCTGGCCGACAGTCCCGCAGTCGATAGCGCCAAGCTCAATTATTTTACCAATCAAATGGAGAAACTATCTGCCAGCCTGGTCCAAATGGGGCGCCCAGGCGATTTGTTGCGACATGATCCCGTGCTGGCCGCCGTTCGACAAAAATGGAGCCTTGGCGGTGCCTGTTGTCCAGTGGATTCGCCTTTGCTCTACCACTTCCTTGCCCAGCCACCTGAAGTCATTCAAAGCAGGCTTCATGAATGGCTGCGAAAAACACGTTGTCTTCGAACCTCTGTCAATGTGATTCTCAAGCTCTATCGTGAATCTGGTGAGTTTAAAACCGTACTGACCCAGCAAGGTCGGTACCAAACGGAGATG
The DNA here is from genome assembly GCA_003696665.1 of Gammaproteobacteria bacterium. Lineage (NCBI taxonomy): Bacteria > Pseudomonadati > Pseudomonadota > Gammaproteobacteria > Gammaproteobacteria bacterium. The sequence continues at coordinate 4,344 of RFGJ01000057.1, forward strand.
GACGCCAGAGTGAAGTTGGTCATCGTCCGCATTCCGGCCACCGTCCCCTTTATTCCGGAGGTCAGCGTTGGCACACACCGCATGACCTTGAATTTAAATCCCGTGGGCAATGCCTCAGTCAGTGACACCGAAGTGCAGTTACAGATTGCGAAATGCAGGGCCTAGTCAGTTTATTTGATGACTTTAAGCGTTGGTTTATTTTTTCCCGTCTTGGACGCCGATGATGCCTGTTCCCCTTGGCGGTCTGGCGGGGCGATTGGTGCTTCTGCCGGAAAAACCAGTCCATCACCGTTTTCTCTCGCGAAAATTGCCTGCACAGCGCTAAGTGGAACTACAACGTGCATCGGCTGACCGGAAAACCTCGCATCAAAGGCGAGATGCCAGTCGTCCATTTCCCAATTGCGGACCGCCGAAGGCGATATGTTCAAGACAATACGGTTGTCCCGAACATACGCCTCGGGCACCACGACGCCATCAACCGATGTATCCACAACAATTTGCGGAGTGAGCCCACAATCCAGCATCCAGTCATACATCGCTCGAAATAGATATGGGCGTTTTGCCTTCATGTCACGCTTCTCCGCTCCTCACAGCGCTGTTAGCTGCGCATTTCCCGCTCTTCTTCGGTCAGACTGGCCCGGAATGAATCACGACTGAAAACGCGTTCCATGTAGTCACGAACTGCCTTCGTTTCCTTCCCGGACAACTCGATCCCCAACTGTGGCAGGCGCCATAAGAGAGGCGCCAAAGCACAGTCAACCAGGGTGAATTCCTCGCTCAGGAAATATGGGAAATCTTCAAACACCGGCGCCACCGTGATTAAACTCTCTTTCAACTCGGTACGTGCCGCTTCTGCCTGTTTTCCTCGACCAGTTTGAATTTGGTTGACCAAAGGGAACCAATCGCGCTGAAAACGATAGATCATCATCCGGGAACGCGCCCGAGCCACCGGATAAACCGGCATCAGCGGCGGGTGCGGAAAACGTTCATCTAGATATTCCATAATGATGTTTGGCTCGAACAGCACCAAATCGCGATCCACCAATGTTGGTACCGTGCCATAAGGATTGATTTCTTGAAGCTCATTTGGCACCTGGTCCCCGTTGACCTGTTCCACTTCGTACACCACACCTTTCTCTGCCAACACAATACGAATTTGGTGGCTCGTCATGTCACTCGGATTAGAGAACAGTGTCATTACGGAACGTTTGGCCACTACCGCCATAGCTCATACTCCATTTGCTTAATAAAGTAAAACGGGCTGACTCACCTCCGTTGAGGCGAGTCAACCCCTTCACTTGCATCAGTGAACGTCTTTCCAATACTCTTTCTTGAGGAAATAGCTCAACACAAAGAATACCAGCAGGAACAAAATGACATACACGCCAAGATGGATTCGATACGAACGCATCGGCTCGGCAGCGTATGCGAGGAAGTTGACCAGATCACGAACTGCCTGATCGTATTCTTCCGGCGTTAACTCGCCCTTTTTGATCTGAACGAGTTTACCATCCTCGCCTTTCTCATAAAGGCCTTGAAGTGGCTCCAAAACGTGGGGCATACCGACGTCCTTGAATACGGTGTTATTCACACCCCAAGGACGCGAATCATCACGATAAAAGCCCTTTAAATAGTTATAGAGATAATCAACGCCCTTAGCGCGTGCCATTAAGCTGAGATCCGGTGGTGTGGTACCAAACCATTTCCCGGCGGCTTCCGGATCCATGTTGATCCGCATCGTGTCACCGAGCTTGCCGCCAACGAACATCAAGTTCTTTTTCACGATATCCGCTGGAATTTTCAAATCTTCCACCAGACGCTCATAGCGCAGATATTTTAACGAATGGCAGCCTAAGCAATAGTTCACGAAAAGCTTCGCGCCATGTTGCAGTGATACCACGTTATCACGCTCAATGTTAGCGGGCTCCAAATGCATTTCCGTACCCGACGCACGCACAATGCCCGCCAACATCAGGGCGCTCACGAGAATCATCAAGTATTTCGTTTTCATCAGTGTGTCACCCTCTCTGGAACCGGCTTCGTCTTGTCGATACGGCTATACCACGGCATCAAAATGAAGAACAAGAAATAAATGGCCGTGAATATCCGTCCCCACAGTGCTTTGATAGGCGTTGGCTGTTGAGTGCCCAAATAGCCCAGACCAAAGAAGGCAATGACAAACAACGTCAGGGCCAACTTGGTAATCCACCCCTTGTAACGAATTGACTTGACGGGAGAACGATCAAGCCACGGCAGCAGGAACAACATCACAATGGCCGCGCCCATCAGCACCACGCCTGTCAATTTATGCGGGACAGCCCGCAAGATGCTATAGAACGGCGTGAAATACCATACTGGTGCAATGTGTTCCGGTGTTTTGACCGGGTCAGCCGGCAAGAAGTTAGGCGGCTCAAGGAAGAAACCACCGCCTTCCGGGGCAAAAAACACAACAGCGCAGAACACGATGAGGAAACCTGCCACCCCCATGATGTCTTTGACTGTGTAATAGGGATGGAACGGAATGCCATCCAAGGGAATACCGTTCTCGTCTTTCTTCTCCTTGATTTCAATCCCGTCCGGGTTGTTTGAACCCACTTTATGCAGAGCCACGATATGTAAAAACACCATGATGATCAGCGCCAAAGGCACCGCCACGACGTGTAGCGCAAAGAAACGGTTGAGCGTCACGCCAGACACAACGTAATCACCCCGCAGCCACACGCCCAAATCTTCACTGATGGCACCAAACAAATTGATGATGACCTGTGCACCCCAATAAGACATTTGTCCCCAAGGCAACAAATACCCCATGAAAGCTTCTGCCATCAGCAACACAAAAATGACCATGCCGAAAATCCACACCAGCTCACGCGGTTTTCGGTACGAGCCATACATCAAGCCACGGAACATATGCAGATAAACGACAATAAAGAAAGCGGACGCACCGGTCGAATGCAGATAGCGGATAAGCCACCCCCATTCCACGTCACGCATAATGTATTCGACCGAGTCAAACGCGCCTTCCGCCGACGGGTTGAAATTCATGGTTAACCAAATGCCCGTCAGCAACTGGTTAACAAGTACCAGCAGCGCCAGCGAACCGAAAAAATACCAGAAATTGAAATTTTTCGGCGCGTAGTATTGGGCCAAATGTTCGTTCCAGACTTTTGTCGCAGGGAATCGCGCATCCAGCCACTCTAGGAAGCTGTTTTTACCGGCAGACATCAGGCTTTACCTCCCTCGTGATCTTCGCCAACCCGAATCAGGGTATCTGTGACATAACGATGCGGCGGGATACCAAGGTTTTTGCCTGCTGGCACGCCTTTGAACACCCGGCCGGCAAAATCGAACTTGGAGCCGTGACATGGGCAAAAATACCCCCCAACCCAATCCGGCGATAAACTTCCAGCTTCCGGCATGTAGCTCGGCGCGCACCCCAAGTGCGTACAGATACCGTACATGACAATCAAGTCAGGCTTGATGGAACGAAATTCATTGCGCGCATACTCTGGCTGTTGTTCACGGTCTTCTGAATTAGGATCTTTCAGTTCACCCGACTTGGTCAGCTTTCTCAGTGTTTCTAATTGTTCTTCGCTGCGTCGCAACACATATACGGCCTTACCACGCCATTTCACACGCAACATTTGGCCTGGTTCCAATTTGCCGATTGCAACATCTACGGGTGCACCCGCGGCACGTGTGCGGGCACTTGGAGACCAGGATTTGATGAACGGCACTGCGGTAAATACCGCGCCCACTGCGCCCACGCCTGCTGTCGCATAGGTCAGCAACCGTCGACGGCTCTTGTTGACCCCATCATTCGCCATCTAACACTCCCCCATCTTGACAAAGTTGCGGCAAGGCCGCTTCGGGTATTGAAATGCCGTGAATCATAAATAAAACTCACAAAAACCACAAGCAAAAAGTGTTTTTTTGCTTTTATTTCAATGAATTAAAAAGGGCTGCCGAAGCAGCCCTTGAGTCATCGATTAAAGCTGACTGGCGACGAAATCCCAGTTGACTAGCTCAAAGAACGCATCCACATACTTTGGACGTGCATTGCGGTAGTCAATGTAATACGCATGCTCCCAAACGTCGCACGTCATCAGAGGCTTGAGACCATCCGTCATTGGGTTGCCTGCGTTTGAGGTGTTCACGATGTCCAGCTCGCCATCTTTGTCTTTCACAAGCCATGTCCAGCCTGAACCAAAATTCGTGGCCGCCGATTGTGCAAATGCGCTCTTGAAGTCGGCAAAGCTCCCAAATTTGGCCGTAATGGCCTCGGCCAATGCCCCGGTCGGCTCGCCGCCACCATTCGGGCTTAAGCAATTCCAATAGAACGTATGGTTCCACACTTGTGCGGCATTGTTGAAAATACCGCCACTCGACTGGCAAATGATTTCCTCCAGTGTCTTATTCTCGAATTCTGTCCCTTCAATCAGTTTGTTCAGATTTGCCACATAGGCCGCATGATGCTTGCCGTAGTGGTATTCCAGTGTTTCTTCTGAAATATGAGGTGCCAATGCATTTTTGGCATAGGGTAAAGGTGGTAATTCAAAGGCCATGACCTTGCTCCTTTTTATCGTTGTTGCTGGGTTGGCTTCACGTAGGTCAAAATGCCCACGCTCCATGGTTCGCAATATTATAGAGACTTCTGTCGTCAACACCAAAAGAAGATGACGGCGACACGCGGTCTTGTCAGTTTTGGCATGGGTCGTAATTTGGCCATGAGGAAATTTCAATGGCGTCCGGCACCAGTGATTCAATCACCCGGTCAATGTATGCCCCTTCCTCCAATCGATCGAGTGCTCGCGTGGCCAATGCGTCGTTCTGGGCAGCAAGCAGAAGCGCATCAACGCCTACCGAAGTGTAGAAATCATTCTCCTCATCTGAAAGGTTCTTGTGCATCTTGTTAAGTCGTTCAACCGCCTCCTGGTCGCCAAGTGCCTTGTAA
>RFGJ01000058.1 GCA_003696665.1 Gammaproteobacteria bacterium
CTGCGAAAACGGTCGTACCGTCGGCCAGGTGGGTGAATTGCGAGGGAATGGAGGAGAGTGGTCCCGGTGCAATGTCAGCAAGCAAGCTCGGCTGGGCCAAGGCGTTGGAAAAGCCAATCAACAAACTTGTCATCAGACAGGTGAAACGGGCAGTGAGCCAGGTGGGGGCTTTCTTTTCCATAACCGGCTATTTTGGTCAGCAATGCTTTTTGCCCAAAGCGCCAAAAGGCCAAGGGCGAGGCAGGTAATTGCGTCAGGCAGGGGCAGGAAGGATTTATGATCGATTGCACCGGACGTCGGCGCCTCATTTCTGGTCCTCGCTCACGATTTCGTTGAAGCACCGCCGGGAGATGCTGGCTCGGAGCGCACCTCCAATCTCTTAGGAAAGGCAGGCGGGCAACTTTGGTGATAGTTCCCTTGAGTTGATATATCGCAAAATTAGCGATGTAATTCCGTATGTGCAAGAGGAGATCGGTTGAGCGTTGGTCTCGCGCAACGCCGCAACGCCGCTACGGTACGCCACGCTTCTCTCATCACTCACTCCTCTCTCCCTCTCTCTGTCACTCCGTCTTTCCTTCTCAAGGGTTGAGCGTTTTAGTTTAAAGTTTAAAGTTTAGTGTTTAAATCAGATTTAAAATTTGTTATAAATTTTATTTGAGCATCCATTGTCTATTGGCCATCGACTTTTTACAGTAGACTCTTCTTTCAAAACCGCAGCTTTCAGGCGCAGCATGACGCAGCCAAACCGCAGCTTTTTCAGTGCCCTTTGAATGATGTGCCAACTGTTTGTAAATCAATTTCATAATCAAAGTCGAATCCTTGATTCTTCGCTTCTTCAAATCCTCTATGCAAATGCCCGGAACTACCCATTCGCCCCTCGATACCGATTTTTCCCCGTACCACTTCGTATTGGGTTCATGGCACCAATGCCTCCCGCATTTGGCATTCAGCCAGAGTTGATTAAATTTGGTGCATCCTGCCCATGAACCCATCGTCCCCACGAGA
>RFGJ01000059.1 GCA_003696665.1 Gammaproteobacteria bacterium
GAAGAACAACAAAAAATCGCGGATTGTATGTCGTCGCTCGATGAGCTGATTGCGCTTGAGGCGCAGAAGCTCGATGCCCTCAAACAGCACAAGAAGGGCCTGATGCAGCAGCTCTTCCCGCAGGAGGTCGGCTAAGCAATGGCGGACAGCATCCAGACTTTTGATGAGCTTGATTCGCTGGCGCAACACCTGCGCGATCAGGGCAAGAAGGTGACGCTGCTCTTTGCCTACAACGGCACCGGCAAGACGCGGCTCTCGATGGCCTTCAAGGAGCTTGGCAAGCAGCGCAATGCCGATGGCGAGGTGACCGCGCGCGATACGCTCTATTTCAATGCCTTCACCGAGGATTTGTTCTCCTGGGACAATGATCTGGAGAATGACAGCGAGCGGGTGCTCAAAATGAACAGGGGTTCCCGTTTTTTCGACGGCCTGGACGAGCTGGAAATGGAGAACCGGATTCGTCCCTTCCTATTCCGCTATGCCGATTTCCAGTTCGATATCGATTACGAGAAGGCCACGATCCGCTTCTGGCGGGAGACGGAAACAAATGATGAGGGCGAGAAAGCGCCCGTGCCTATCAAGGTATCCCGTGGTGAGGAGAATATCTTTATCTGGTGCTTCTTCCTGGCCATCGCCGAGCTCGCCATTGATGGGCAGGAAGCCTACGACTGGGTGAAGTATCTCTATATCGACGATCCCATTTCATCGCTGGATGAGAACAACGCCATCGCTGTGGCCGTCCATCTGGCGCAGATGCTCAAGGAGCAAAATCGGCTGAAGGTCGTCATCTCCTCCCATCACACGCTTTTCTTCAATGTGCTGTGCAATGAGATGAAAGGGGCTTCGCGTTATTTTCTGAATCATGGCAGTGCCGGTTATCAACTGCGCGATACCAAGGACACACCGCGCTTCTACCATGTGGCCATGCTCAAGGAGCTGCACAAGGCTGCCGAATCGGGACAGCTTTTCACATATCACTTCACCATCCTGCGCAGCATCATGGAAAAGACGGCGACCTTCCACGGTTTTAATAACGTGGGCGATATCATCAAGGTCGAGGACGACGAGGATGGCACGCTGAAGTTTCGATATGTGCAGTTGCTGAGTCACGGCGGCTATTCGCTGTTCGAGCCACAGGAGATGATGGTAGAGAACAAGGAAATCTTCCGAAAATTATTAGACGACTTTATGGAAAGATTCCACTTTAACCCGGAGATATTCCCGGAGGCTGAAACTGAGGAGGTCACCGCATGACCAAGCAAGAACAGACCCGACTGGGCAAAACTCTCTGGGGCATTGCCAACCAGCTGCGCGGGGCGATGAATGCGGATGATTTCCGCGATTACATGCTGGCGTTTCTTTTCCTCCGTTACCTCTCGGACAACTACGAGGACGCAGCGAGAAAGGAGCTTGGTTCGGACTGGCCGGAGCTGGATTCATCTGACCGACGCTCACCGCTGCTCGTCTGGAGCGAGCGGAACCCTGAAGACAGTGAAGAATTCGAAAAGCACATGCGGCGCAAGGTACACTATGTCATCAAGCCGCAGTACCTCTGGAGCAGCATCGCCGAGAAGGCCAGAACTCAGGATGATGAATTGCTGCACACGCTGGAACAGGGTTTCAAGTTTATCGAAAACGAATCCTTCGAGAGCAGCTTCCGGGGTTTGTTTTCCGAGATCAATCTCGAATCGGAGAAGCTGGGCAAGAACTACAAGCAGCGCAATGAGAGGCTTTGCACCATCATCAAGGAGATTTCCGAAGGATTGGCGAAGTTTCCGACCGATCGCGATCTGCTGGGCGATGCCTATGAGTATCTCATCGGCCAGTTCGCTGCAGGCTCCGGCAAGAAAGCCGGCGAGTTTTACACTCCGCAACAGATTTCCAGTATCCTCTCCGGAATCGTCACGCTGGACAGCCAGGATCCGGCCACAGGCCGGAAGGAGAGGTTGAACCAGGTACTCGACTTCGCCTGCGGATCGGGTTCATTGCTGCTCAACGTGCGCCGGCACATGGGCAGGCATGGCATTGGCAAGCTTTACGGGCAGGAAAAGAACATCACCACCTACAATCTGGCGCGGATGAATATGCTGTTGCACGGGCTGAAGGACACCGAATTCGAAATCTTCCACGGTGATACCCTGCTCAATGAATGGCCGCTCTTGCGCGAGGAGAACCCGGCAAGGAAAATCGAATTCGATGCCGTCGTGGCCAATCCGCCGTTCAGTTACCGATGGAAGCCGAACGAGGAGATGGAGAAGGATTTCCGCTTCAAGGGCTATGGGCTGGCACCCAAGTCGGCTGCCGACTTTGCGTTTCTGCTGCACGGCTTCCACTTCCTGCACCAGGAAGGAACCATGGCCATTATCCTGCCCCATGGCGTTCTGTTCCGTGGCGGCGCGGAGGCAAAGATTCGCAGGAAGCTGCTTACCGATGGCAATATCGATACGGTGATCGGACTGCCGGCTAAACTGTTCTATTCCACAGGGATTCCGGTCTGCATCCTGGTGCTGAAGAAATGCAAGAAGTTCGATGATGTGCTCTTTATCAACGCGGCCGAGCACTTCGAGAAGGGCAAGCGTCAGAATGCACTGCTTCCGGAGCATATTGATAAAATCGTCGAGACCTATCAGTACCGGAGGGAAGAAGAGCGATATTCCCGCCGGGTGAGCATGGAAGAGATCATTGAGGAGCATGATTTCAACCTCAACATCTCCCGTTATGTCAGCACGGCCGAGCCTGAGCCGGAGGTTGACCTGCGGGCAGTTCATGATGCGCTTGTATCGCTGGAAGAAAAGATCGTGGATGCGAGTGCCAGGCACAATGCTTTTCTCGATGAGTTAGGCCTGCCCAGTCTATCAGGGCAGAGCAACGAGAAGGGTAATTAGGGTAGAACCTGATGCAAGAAGCCCCGAAAGCTGAAAAGGATCGAACGGAAAGGTGGTTTGAAAGACAAATCCGGAGGGCGGCCTTTGAGTGGAAACATCAACAGGCTGATTGGCGAAGGATTGCGGAATTTATTCTGGAGTGGGAGGAGGCGCACTCTGAATCAGCTGACGGCCTTGTTGCTCTAGTCCAGAAGGGGCAATCCAAAAAAGCCGAAGGACGCCCGCCATCCGGGTTGAATAAATGGCTCGAGCGGCTTGCCAACGAGATGGGGATGCAGGTAAGCAACCTTTGGCGCTTCAGAAAGGCGGCAATGTCAGCCCGGAAGATATGGACCCGATATGAGATGAATGGCCCTATGGACATCCCGGAACATGCCCGCCCAGAGTCAATAGAGCTGGTTGAAAAGATTACCAGAGCTGCTCCCTCCGAGGTTGCCGAAGAAGTATCCGAACGCCTCTACCGAAATCAAATTACACGAGCTGAATTGAGAGATATCTGGCAGAAGATTCGTCATGTAGTTGCGGACGAAACTCGACGGCGACCATTTGCCGATCGATATAACAAATTACCCGCAAGAGATCAGATAAGGAGGGCGCAGCTTTTCGAAGAACTGTGCTTTGAGGCTCTTCGCAGGGATTTAGCCGAGAGTGAGAATCCTGTCTTGGGTGCAAAGGGGGAGTGCTTCAGCGATAAACGAATAAACGAATTGATCGTTGATATTGTAGCCATTACTCAGGATGAACTTGGAAACGCTCTCTATCATGGAGTTGAGGTTAAGACATCTCTAGCGAAAGATCGGCTGGCATCAGTGACCAAGATATCCAAGGATTTTGATTTTACCTGGATCGCACTTCCTGAGGATATCGACCATTTCAAATGCATTCCTGAGAATGTGGGGATCATACAGTATGTAGATGGGCGCCTGAAATTGATTCGCGGCGCCATACGAAATCCGACCCCTGATCTGGAAATTATTAGCCGCGTTTTGATCCCCAGTATCCTCAAGTAAATACGTTTGATGTGTGTGGGGTATAAAATGGGCTTGACATGAGAGGTTTAGCCGCTAAAAATGCGTTTGTCTCGATCGAGATACCGGGGAGAGAGGAGGTTTTGTGATGCAAGGAGAGTGATTGATGGATCTGGAGCACGAAAATCATACCCAAGTGGAAGAAACCCCATCGGGTAGAAGATGCATTGTTCTCAGCATGAATCAGCTATGCTGGAGCAATGAGATAAATAAGGCGTTTCCACTCGAACTCTTAACATGGTTGATCTCCGATAGCTTGTCCCCTGCCGCTATTACCTTTGCAGCCAATGCCCGAATTCATGTCATCCGAAAACCCCAGTCGCGCAAAGGAAAAGATAGTTATTTGGTGTCCGGTGGTTTTTTGTACTATTTGATATTGCTGAAGGCGGGATGGACCAAGGAAGTCGAATGTATCCTTGACCAGACGGGGGTCGCAAAAAATATCCCTGCACATTTTTACGCCGATACTTGCCTTACTGTTTTCTCCCAAAAATTTGGTCCCGCAGCGACAGGTGTTCGTGCGGCTGTCTTCACCAGGCTGTTGGATCTGGGCGAATCGACTGCAGCGCCGTGCTGTTTCAAGCTTCTCTCAAGACATTTCAGGAAGGGAGGGAATTTACTAAGGGAATTTGTCGGCTTTAGTTCCCGGGGGTTCAAGGGCTTGGATGTCCAAAGGATGCCAAAAGAGATTCGCCGGCAAGTTATCGAGATAATCGGCCTTAAGCCAATTGATGACGATAAAGAGATGGCTATAACAGAAACGGATCTGGAGCAGGACGACAATGAAGGCTGAATTGATCCGGGTCTTGAACTTTTATAAAATATTTGTTTTGCCCGAACATCCAGCACGGAACGCCTTGAAAATTCCTGATCCCTTAAGCGAGCTATTCAATTTCATAGCTGTACTTATCGAACTTCCGGATAACGGGGCCCTTTTCCTGGAATCAAAAAATGTTGTGTTAAACCTAATCGCGGCTTGGGAAAGCAAGACAGGCGAAAAATTTTTATATAAACAACAGTTGTTTGAAATCTACGATGTTAGCGAAGCCGGCGGCAGAAGCAGCAGTCTTCACGGTTACAAAACAAAAAATCCAGTTTATGTCTATTTGATGTACCCCACTTTACCCAAATTCAAGCATTTGGATGAGAATTTCAAAATCCTATCCCCAAATTTTCTTTGTCGTATTAATCAGTGTTGTGAGCAGATGGAAGGTGCAAGCGATGGCTACCGGTATAATTTGTGTTTGGCCGCGAGAAAACTTACCGCTGCAGCAAGCACGTTTCCGGCAAGGAATCTATTTGATTGGACTTACGAATATAGGCTGGCACTTGCTAAAGCAGTAACAAACGCCAAGGTGCAAGGAACCAAATTAACAACTCATCCTGACTGGACTTATATCGCAGATTTACTGTTCCGGGACAGGACAAAGCTGGGAAGATCGGCAGGTGGGGGCACTGGAACAAAAGAGGCGCGGTGGCTTTTATTCGAACGATCTCCAGATGCTCGTTTATCTCAGGACTTCTTTCCCATTTTCGCCGAATGCGATGAAGATTTGAACCTTGATGATGGGTTCAGGCCAGTTGAAGGGGGCAGGGTTGTCTGTCCCATCTTTGTGCATGAGGAAATTAAGCAGGAAGAAGTTGATGAGGCGGGAGAGTTTGGCATTGATTATCAATCTGGCTTTGAATTTATCATGCCCGCCTCCTGGTTTTCGGACCCTTGGCAAGCAAAGCGAAAAGTGAAGGGCAAGCAGGAGTCGATGGTTGCGTCTAGTCGTATTGCCCCTTGGGAATCGAGTGTCCTATCAATCCATAATATTCAACGGATCTATAGATATATAAAGAGCTCCGAAAGTAGCCCACATTGTGCAATTCTGTTTCTGGCCCTCTTTCTCGGCGTGCCAGAAAGCTCAATGAAGAAATTCCGTGTAGGGATTACTACTGATGAATTCGAGCCTAACGAGACTGCGACGGAAAAATTATTGAATGGAAATCGGTATCTGAATCCCTTTGCTGGGGAGATGTGGTGGATTAACTCGATGGGGGAGGAGGGTTCTCCTGGATATCTAAAAGTGCCTTTGGTGCTGCGTCTTCGGCTCCCTCGGAGCATGACTCGGCATCTTCCCCGGCTGAAGCAGGGCGATAAGGTTTTCAAGCAAAGAGACTTCTCCAAAGCCAAAAAAGAACTCAAGGCGTTGGGTAAAGATGGGTTTAGAGCGATCACTTTGGGCAGGTTGAACGCGACATTCAACGCTTACTTTATCCATGGGGCCGGGCTACCAGAGCTTGCAGCAGATATCTTGAGGGGGACACATCAGCCGCATTTAACCAGCCAGCATTACTATATTACAATCCATTGGGCACATACCGTACGAGAATGGCGGCGCATAGTTGCAAGGCTTATTTGCTCCAATGAGAAAAAAGCAACCAATATATTGAAGTCTTTGGCTTACCAGCATGATCCCAGCCAAACCGATACAAGCTCAAATTTTGCTGGCGCAGTCAAAACTCCGTCCCCAGAGCTTCTAAAAAAACATGCAGCGAATTTGTTGCGATCGTTTCCTCGTTCCAAGCGAAAGCTTTGTTCGGCCAACGCTGATGCCTGGAATGCCTATATAGCATATGTTTATTTCATTGCAGGTTTATGCACCGGACGGCGTCCACAACGCGACCCATTTCCGCGTCAAGATGATTTGGATTTAGGAAACATGAGTCTTTTCGTTGACGACAAATGGAATCGCCATTTTCGCGAGGCGCGCATTATCCCTTTGACGGATTTCATGAGACACATCTTGACGGAATGCTTTGAATTGATTCCCAGGTGCTTTGCTAAGTGGGCCCTACAAGGCTTTGAGGCTGAATGTGAGATGGGGCATGCATTTTTGGTTGATGAAAGGAGCAAGAGAATGGTCCCAGTCAATTCAAAAACCCTAGATGAGTTATGTGGTCAGATAGATGGTTATTTCGTGGGCTTGAAAAACGGATGCAGACATTTCCTGATGACTCGACTGCATCAAATAGGAGTGGAGCAAGAAGTTATCGATTTTATTTCAGGCCATCGCCATGCATCCCGAGAGCCGGAAATGTCAGCTTCTCTCGTTTCTTGGTCTAGCATGGCCAGTTTTCTTAGAAATGTGATCGAAAAAGAAGTGGTTGATTTTTTGGAACTGGAGAGTCCATTCAATGAGTGACAGTACGTTGAAGGCCATCATTCATGTTGCCAGAAAAATCGAAAATGAAATCCGCGAGAAAGAGAGCCATTTAAAGCTTCCGGTCGTAAGGGACATTATAAGCCATGTGGTTGAGGTGTTTTTGTCGCCTGAGTTTTCTGGAACGTGGAACAAAAGAGTCGCATTACAGTTTTATCAAAATGTAGGGGCTGCCGATGAGGATGGGCGCTCTAAGATTCCAGAGAAGGAATTATTTCGAATCAATGTAGGCCTTGACCATGTACTCAGGCTGATAAAAAAAGAAACCGACCTCAGGGTTAGCTACTGGCCAGAGGTGCGTCTTGCAAATAGGCAATATCTGGCCTTGGAATACGCTCCTGATCAAATAAGGCAACTGCGTGAGTTTCAGGCATTGCTCGTGACAATGGTTAAAAGAAGACCCAATATCAAGATTAAGCAGGAGGAACTATGTTGCCGAATCATATTATCCATGATCGCATTCGATGGGGTGTTGATGGCAAATGCAGATGGCTTGATCTGTTCAATAGCCAGGGATTGGGTTCATTTGGACTGTGATATGCCTGTGGTGGAGTTGCCCATAAGCAACAAGCCCCAGGCTCAGCGAAAGCATTATTATATTGGGGAATATACCCAGGCCTGCTTTAAATTTTTGATTCATAGGGGGAGGAAGGATGGATCGCTTTTTCCCACCGATTGGAGAATGACAAATCGGCACCATAAGAAGCGCCGGAGAAGATTCTTTTTAGAATGTGAGCTTGCAAAACTCTGGACCCAAACGTTTCGAGATCGCCCCGTCCCTGAAAACCTGGACATGAGTTTCTGGATTCAATCATCACGACTAAGTTGTGCTCTGGGAGGAGTTCCATTCGTTGGAATTGCCCATTTACGGAATCGTTTGAGAGGAGCGCAAGTCCCTGTTGGCGTCGTCGGTAGCGGGGAGAGATGCCAAATCAACAGTGATAACCCCTATCAATGGGTAAGGTCGATGCATAAAGTCATAAGGGAACAGGATAGGCCCGATGAAAAGTTAAGGCTGAAAAATATTCGCAACCTTTCAGGCCAACTAAAAAGGAGCCTTGATCAGGCAAGCTCAAATGGCCGAGTTGGTCAGAATGAATATTTGTTGGCCAGTTGGTTGATCTGGATGCTAGAGCAAGATCGGTTCAAGGAAATGAGGCTCTCCAATTACAAAGGGTATGTTTCAGCGGTTGCAAACCGTGTGTTTCCACTTGAGGAGGGGAAATTAATCAAGGATCTTACAAAAGACGAATGGGTACAGATGATCAAAGATTTAGCTGAGGATGTTGATTACATGCCTTCAAGTCGCCGGACGGCCATTACACATCTGAAGCGTTTTAACGAATATTTGAGTGAGAAGCATTTGGCTCCAAGGATCGATTTCAATAACTATGCATTTCGGGTTAGGCGCGAATTTGCCGAATGCTCAATCGTTTTTCCACATGAGGTTGACCTTCTTTTGGAGGGTACACAGACAGACGATCGGTGGTTGGCCATATTGCTGGCATTTTACTGCGGCCTTCGTTGTGAGGAAATATGTTATTTGAGACCGGATAGCTTTGAGGGCGATAACAGGCTGGTCGTTGGTCGAAGTAAGTTGCCTAGCAGTAGAAGAACCCTGCCACATGGATTATTGATTCCTGATAGGCACCTAGAACGGTTGCGATCCATCATAGAAAATAGGCGGAATCAAGGAGCAACCTTTCTTCTTGATGGAGATGGCCAGTTTCCAGTTCCAACTAAAAGGCTAAGTAAGCGGATTGGTCGGCTACTGGTTGGGGCAGGTTGTAGGGCGCAGAAAATGCACGCTCTTCGTCATGGGTTTGCCTCCTGGCAACTGGTGCGTTACTTCATGCTGGTTGATGAGAGATTTCGCACTGACGCCCGAGTCGGGCGTTTTAATCTTGATTTGGACGGACGCCATGCATGGTTTCAGGATGACATGCTTTCGGATCTGGCAGAGGTAATTGGAGGTGTTCAGTGGCGAATTCAGTATGAAATGGGAGGCTCCTGTGTTGGTTCAGCAACAGACATGATCATGATTTCCAAGCTTCTAGGTCATTCCAATCGGTTTACCACACTTGAAAACTATACCAACAGTCTCGGGTGGGTATGCCGATATTATCTTCAGCGGCGGGAAGCCAGAATTCTTTCAATGAGCAATCCCCGAAGGTCATAAAATAAAATTGAAACGATGGGAGGATTTAATGACCGTCGGGTGTTTTTTGACCGGCGGAGTTTTGGATGTGGTCACAGGGCGTGCTAAAAAGACGATGCTAGCCGAGAAGTTAGTGAAGCTCTTCTGAGTTGTGGTCACAATTTGGTCACAGATTGGTCACAAGTGGGTGGTCACAGAAATGGATGGCAAGAAAAAGGCCTTGAAAACTTCAATGTTTTCAAGGCCTTATGTTTGGTTGCGGGGGCCGGATTTGAACCGACGACCTTCGGGTTATGAGCCCGACGAGCTA
>RFGJ01000060.1 GCA_003696665.1 Gammaproteobacteria bacterium
CGCTGGTCGAAATCGGCGGTGACGAGGCCTTCGAGGGTGACGGTTTGCCCGGCGTAGGGCGAGGTCTTGCCGCTGCCCTGCACGGCGCAGATGGGGGTGATATTGGTGGCGCGCCCCGATAAGCCACTCAGCATTAACAGGAGGCAGGCAAGAGTCCAGGCTTTCATGTGGGGGAATCAAGGGTAAGAAATTGGCGGCGGAGGTTTTGAAGTTGGTGGCGGTGAGGTGTCTTGTGGCGTGGCACTCTTTTTTCTCTGGGGCTTGCGTGTTGGTGTGCGGGTAGAAGTCGGTGGTAGGGAGGGCGTTGGTGGGGCTTCCACTATGGGGAGCAGTGCAACATCTTGATCAAGCGTCACAGTACTAAGCGCTATCCAGCCGATGGTATTTGTGTTGGGAAGTTGCACTTGTAACCACGTGTGTTGGGCGTTGACGCCTAGAACTGGCAGTCGCGTGGTGTTTGGATAACTGGCGAGCACGGTAAAACGGGTGTCTGGCCCGGTGCGCACGTTAGCAGAGCGCACAGAGATTTCGGCCATTGGTACGGAGGTCGGAGATGGCGTAATTGTAGGGGTATGGGTAGGCGCCTCCGGACTGGATGAAGGGGCGGGCGTATGGGTTGTAGTGGGGGTCGGAGATGAAATGATGATACTTTGCTGAGCAGTGGGGGCAGGCGTTTGCGTCTGGAGCGGTGTGGTCTTTTTACTGCCCCACGCGAAAAAAAACAGCGATGCTAACAGGATGGCTGCTACTGTCAGCCACGGTAGCCACTGGAAGGTGGATACTGGCGCGGTGAGCCTCTCTTTTGCCGGCGGCAAAGGAGAGGCTTGTGGCGCTGGTTGGGGCTGTGGTGCTTGAGAGAGAGACCTCGGCGGCGGAGTCAGGCCGCGAGTTACATAAGACATCGCTTCCGCCAGATGCCCCGCAGTGGGATAGCGTGCATCGCGGTCTTTGGCCATGGCTGTAGCAATGACGGTTTGAATGCTGGGCGGCAAGTCGGGACGCAGCGCACAGAGGTTTGGCACGGGGTCGGTGATGTGTTTGATGATTTGTCCCGTAGGGGTATCTGCGTCATAAGGGATGCGCCCGCTGAGCATTTCAAAGAGAATGGCCCCCAAAGCATACACATCACTACGTCGGTCTATATCGCGCTCGCCGCGCCCCTGTTCGGGACTCATGTACGCCGGCGTGCCAATAATCATCTGGCTGCCTGTCAGACTTACCGTGGCCTGGAGCATCTTGGCGATGCCAAAATCGGAGAGGTAGGCCTTGCCGCGTGCATCGAACAGGATATTGTCGGGTTTGATGTCTCGATGGATGATGCCCCGTTCGTGGGCTTCATCCAGTGCCTCGGCGATGACGGTTAGGATGGCAGTGGATTCTGCAAGTGAGATGGTTCCTTGCTGTTGAATACGCTCTGCCAGCGATCCTCCGGTCATCAGGCGCATGACGATATAAGGCTGTCCATCCTGTTCGCCGAAATCGTATACTGGAACGATGGCGGGGTGTTCCAATTGGGCAATGACCTGCGCTTCGCGCTCAAAGCGCGCCCGAAATTGGTCATCGTGCAACAAGGTGCGCGGCAGCACCTTGAGCGCCACCTCGCGCTTGAAACGTGGATCCAAGGCGCGGTACACAACTGCCATACCCCCCTTGCCCAATTCTTCCAAAATTTCGTAGCGGCCAAATGTTTGCATGTGAAGCAGGTCTCCTCCCCAGAGCAGGCGAGTGTATCTTTGTTGTACAGTATTCTTTGGTGAAAGTCAACTCGTAAAGCCCTCACAAAGGCCTTGCTTTTGAATAAATCACATTCTGCAAAGGGATCATTCTAACGATGCCTAGTAGTTCTTGCCACTTGCCACTTACTCCCTCACCCTCCCCCTCTCCCTAAGGGCGAGGGGACGCCTGCCCCTTGCAAACTTGCTCACTTGCTCACTTGCCTACTTGCAA
>RFGJ01000061.1 GCA_003696665.1 Gammaproteobacteria bacterium
CCGAAGGTTCGTGGGCCGTGGACTGTGGTCGGCACGGGTGACTTCGATGGCGACGGCAAGTCGGACATTCTGTGGCGAAACACGCAGACTGGGCTGAATGTGTATTGGAAGATGGGCCCGACCGGCAAGCAGGCTCTGGTCAGGTTGCCGAGGGTTCGTGGGCCGTGGGTGGTTGTTGGAAATTGACTGGTATGAGGGGGTGATCATGTTTGGCGATTGCTGTCCGGTGGCATCAGTGTATCGATGGTTTTGTTGACCGAATATTCCGGGAAAGTCTGCCGATGGTCGCATGGGCCATGACTGAGTGGTCGACTGCTTGTCGAAAACGAAAGTGGATAGTTGCCTTTCTGGCAATGGTGCTGTCATTTATGGTCTGCGCATCCGATAAACGTGATTCTAATGCCTTGAAGACGGTTGCACCTTCCGGGTCTGCAGACATGAAAAACATGCAACGTTATGATCGGAATCATCCCAGGTCTGCAAAACCAAGAGAGATTCCCAACATGACCACTCCTCAACAAGATATGGGCGCCTTGCCAACATCGAACAGAAACAATCCAAGCAAGCAACAACAGGAGCGATAACATGTTAAGGATCTTCAACAACGTCGCACGTCATATTGTTCAGTCAGGATTGATTGTGCTGTTCGGGATTGTAATGATCGTGCCATCGAACGCTGCAGTACCTGGGCCAGTGACAGGGCAATCCATGACGCTGCAACCTGCGGGTTCTGCCTCGTTTGCGCAGATGCAGCAAGCGGCATCCGTCCAAAGTCTTGCGCCCGCTTATCCACGAGTCCGCATTGTGCCAAAAATGGAAGCGCCCACGAAGGATTTAGGATCATTCTTACTTCCAACTCCTGCACAAACCGCTAAGCCCTCACCGTTGGCAGCCCTTCCGCAACCATCGGCGCCTGCAGCATCCGTCACTGGATTTCAGGCTCTGCTGGATAATTTGACTGCCATTCCACCGGATACGATGGGGGCAGTCGGGCCCAATCATCTGATGACCATGCTGAACAGCCAAGTTCGGATACAGAACAAGGCTGGAGGCATTATCCAGACAGTCTCATTAACCGCTTTCTGGACTGCACCAACGACGGGACTGAATGGGACGCCGTTCGATCCTCATGTCATTTACGACACTTTATCCGGCCGCTGGATAGCCGCATGCGCCGCTAACGGAAAGTCAGCGAATTCCCAAATATGGCTCGCAGTAAGCGCCACCAGCGATCCGACTGGCGTGTGGCATTTTTATTCTTTTATCGCCGATGCCACGGGAACCAATTGGGCAGACTATCCCGGCTTGGGTGTAAACAGTAAATGGATTGCCATTACAGCCAATATGTTCCCGGTCGCTGGCGGCGCTATTCCAGGCATTCAGATGTGGGTGATTGACAAATCCACGGCGCTGAACGGTGGAGCTTTGACAGTCAAGAATTTCGCTCCTGGATTTACCAACAACTCTACCATGATTCCGGCAGTGGTACGGGATGCCGCTGAACCAAACCTATATTTTGTTAATACTGGATTCTCAGCCAATCAAAAAACCGTTGATCTCATCGC
>RFGJ01000062.1 GCA_003696665.1 Gammaproteobacteria bacterium
GATACAACAAGCGTTCTAACTTCTTCATTGCTGTCCATCAAGTCTTATTGGTTGCGGTACGGCGAACAGTTGATATAGAAACCGCTCCTCTTCTTCCGGGGTCGTTGGCAGAAATCACTGTTGCGCCGGCACTTATCCCTCGCTTGACAAATTGCCCCACTTCCACAGTGCTGCCGTCTTTTTTAACAACAATCACTTTTCCAGTCGTCTTGTCAATATGAATCCGTTTGACATCTTTCGCTTGAATGTCCTTGGCCGCTTCTTGCTTGGCGCAAGTGGTGCCAGTGTTACCATCACAAGCCACTTCATACCCTGTCGGATCCACACCCGCCAGCGGGTTGTTCAGGATATAGCTGTAGGGATTGAGGCCCTGGCTGTTGCCGTTGCCTTGGATAAAGGGGGCGACTGAGAGGAAGTGGCCTAAGACCGGGGCGTAGACTCGGCCGTTCATATGGATAAGCTGGACATCATCCAGATGTTATTCGCAACGTCCTGTTGCTCACCTCGCTGAGGCCATCGCCCACACGGGTCTCGGTCAACACCGCCACATCGCCAAGATAAGCCTTTTGCCCCACGCGTGCCGGCTGGCCCATGGCCCTGATGGTGATGTGTTCAAAAACTTTGTCCACATACAATGCGGTCACGGTTTGACCGCCGCCGGTTTTCACCTGGCGGTAACGGGTGGTGTCCGAGGCATATTCAATGAAAATTTCAGGACGGAGAGATAAGCTAATCGATGGCGGAGAGGGAGGGATTCGAACCCTCGATGGGTTTTAACGCCCATACTCCCTTAGCAGGGGAGCGCCTTCAGCCACTCGGCCACCTCTCCGGGGTATTAAAAGGCCGTCAAGTTGTTGACGGCCGGAATGTTACCTTATCAAACAGAAAATGCAAGCACTTCGAGAAAGTTCTGTCACTCATCCGTAGGTTGGTTACCTTCGGCGGCTTGTTGCGCTTTTTCACGCTGAATGCGCAAGTAAATTTCCTCACGATGCACCGCAATCTCTTTAGGGGCGTTGACACCAATTCGAACTTGGTTGCCTTTCACTCCCAAGACGGTCACTGTCACTTCGTCACCAATCATCAAGGTTTCTCCAACTCGACGAGTCAATATGAGCATAATGTCAATCTCCTTTACCTTGCCCGTAGGCGTTACTTCCGTTCCCCGACAGGTATGTTTAAGTATCGAACACTTTCCCGTCCTGTCAAGGAAACCCAACCTGCGGGGCGAATTATCGGTAAATTCGCGTGGTAAATAAAGGTCTAACCACAAATATTTTTTCGAATTTGCTCAATCAGCTTCTCGACAGCCTCCTCAAGCGAATCCGGTTTGCCAGTACCACCTTGCGCGAGGTCAGGACGACCTCCACCCTTTCCGTCCGTCAATTGAGCCAGTGCTTTGACCAACTCTCCTGCGTTCAACTGCGCCTTCGCTCGACCAGTTAAGCCGATAATGAACTGCGCTTTGTCACTGTTTTTGGTCGTCAAGATACAGATTCCATCCTGAACACGGCTACGGAGTTGATCCATGCTTTCCCGAAGCGCTTTCATTTCCAAGCCTTGGGTATGCCTTACCACAAGCTTCAGATCGCCAATCTGTTGCGGAGCTTCTTGCGCACCGGCAGCCAATAGTGCCTCGGCTTTGGCTTTTTCCAACTTTTTCTGCAAACTTCTAAGCTGACTTTGCATTTGTTGTATCCGTTCCGGAAGCTCAGCCGGTGACGACTTGACCAAGTTCGCTGTTGCCATCAAAAGTGCATCTCTTGACTGCGTCCATTGAATCGCTTTGTCGCCAGCAACTGCCTCAATGCGCCTGATCCCCGACGCAATACCGGATTCAGATGTAATTCGGAACAGGCCGATGTCGCCAGTGCGTGTCACGTGTGTCCCCCCGCAGAGTTCCTTGGAGAAATCACCCATGGTCAGGACGCGCACCTGATCTCCATACTTTTCACCAAACAGCGCCATGGCCCCTGCTTTTTTCGCCTCATCTGGCGCCATTATCTCCGTTTTGACCTCATGGTTGGCCATAATCTGGGCATTCACCAAGGCTTCTATTTCAAAAATTTGCGCTTGTGTCAGCGCCTCAGGATGAGAGAAATCAAATCGCAAACGTTCCGCTTCGACAAGCGATCCCTTTTGCATAACATGTTCGCCGAGCACCTGACGAAGCGCCGCATGCAACAAATGGGTTGCGCTGTGATGTCTTGCGGTCGCCCAGCGGCTTTCAGATTCGACTGCGGCCACAACTTTTTCGCCACAGCCGATCCGTCCCTTCAGCACTGTGCCATAATGCAGCCATGCGGCGCCCTGTTTTTGCGTATCCGTCACTCGGAATGTGCCGTGCTCTGCGCGCAACACCCCTTTATCTCCGACTTGACCGCCAGATTCTGCATAGAAAGGTGTCTTATCGAGCACAATCACTGCTTCCATACCTTGTGAAACTTCGTCGACTTTTTCATTGCCAACAAAAATCTCGCCAACAGTTGCCTGTGTCTCCAAGACCTCGTAGCCGACAAATTCGGTTGTTACCGATGGCTGGATAGATTGTTCATAGCCACGGCTAAATTTTTGATGGCTTTTGGAACGTGCTCGTTGCTTGGCCATTTCAGCATCGAATCCCGCACGGTCAACTTGAAGTCCTTTTTCTCGCGCGATGTCTTCGGTCAAATCGAAAGGAAAGCCATAAGTGTCATACAACTGAAATGCCAGTTCGCCAGGAATGACTGTGCCTTGTAGTTTTTTAATGGCTTCTTCCAATAACCCCATGCCTTGCTCGATCGTCCGGCTAAATTGATGCTCTTCTCGCGCAAGCACTTGGGCGATACGCGCTTGATGTTGGCCAAGCTCCGGGTAAGCCTCGCCCATCGCTTCAATCAGATCCGGCAGAAGACGGTGAAAAAACCCATCAGGCGCTCCGAGCATGAAACCATGACGCACCGCTCGGCGAATAATCCGGCGCAACACATAGCCTCGTCCTTCATTGGACGGTGTGACGCCATCCAGTACTAAGAATGCACATGACCGTATATGGTCGGCAATGACGCGCAGTGAACGATTTTCAATGTCTTGGCATCCAGTTTCGCGCTGCGCGGCACGAATCAAAAGTTTGAATGTGTCAATCTCATAGTTCGAATGGACTCCTTGCAGCACCGCCGCAATTCGCTCCAGCCCCATACCGGTATCAATCGACGGATTCGGCAAGGGATGCAGTTTGCCGAACTCGTCTCGCTCGTACTGCATAAAAACGAGATTCCAGATCTCAATGTAACGGTCGCCATCTTCATCAGGTGAACCTGGCGGCCCTCCAGCCACCTCGGGGCCATGATCATAGAAAATTTCAGAACACGGACCACAGGGACCGGTATCACCCATTTGCCAAAAGTTATCCTTATCGCCCATGCGGGAGAATCGCTCCGGGGATACACCAATTTCTTTTAACCAGATGGCTTCGGCTTCCTTGTCTGATTCGTGGACGGTCACCCACAATTTCTCTTCGGGCAGTTGCAATACCTTTGTGAGGTACTCCCACGCATACGCAATGGCTTCCCGCTTAAAATAATCCCCGAACGAAAAGTTACCTAGCATCTCAAAAAACGTATGATGGCGAGCCGTATAACCGACATTTTCAAGGTCATTGTGCTTACCACCGGCCCTCACACATCTCTGTACTGAAACCGCACGCGAGTAGTCGCGCTGCTCCCGCCCCAGAAAAACATCCTTGAACTGGACCATGCCCGCGTTAGTGAACAATAGCGTATTGTCGTTGGCAGGTATCAGAGGGGACGACGGCACTACCGTATGTCCTTTCGCAGCAAAAAACTCTGTAAACGAATTACGAATATCCTGACTCGATGTGATTTTTTTCTCGCTCATGGTAATCGTTTTCCACTTTCCTGAGAGTTAAGCGAATTTGTTCTACGGTAAAGCCACGGGCGGACAAGGCCCGGTACACTTTTGCCCGCATCTTCGGATCCGCTGGCGGTGCTTCACCAAATTTTCGGCGATAAATATGAAGGCAAGAAGTTTCCCAATCCTTGTCGTCCGGATCAAGCACTGTTTGCACAATCGCATCATCAATTCCGTTTTGTCGCAACTCATGCTCAATATGCCGCGGCCCCTTTCCCATAGATTTTCGATAACGAACGAGACTTTCCGCAAAGCGTTGGTCACTGACCCAACCTTCTTCAATACAAAGGGAAACGGCTTGTGCGACTTGCTCCGGCGTGTAGCCTTTCCTTGCTAATTTTTCACGGAGCCCTTGAACAGAGTATTCTCGGCGGGACAGCAAGCGAACCGCCTCCATATAGGCGGTTCGCAGACGAGAACCTTCAGACTTCTTCTTGCTGCGGCGACGCTGCATGGTTTTCATCAGGGACCGTCAACAAACGTTTTCGCAGTTCGCGTTCGATCTCTTCAGCTATTTGCGGATTTTCCTTGAGATACTGAACCGCATTTTGTTTGCCTTGCCCAATTTTCGTTCCCTGATACGAATACCATGC
>RFGJ01000063.1 GCA_003696665.1 Gammaproteobacteria bacterium
TCTCGTGCGCTCGACGGTGTTCCGGATATAGCCGAACCAGCAGTGAAATATTTGTATCGCGAATCTGGTTGGGTGGAGTTTTCACGTGGCGTTTACTGGCTCTTTTTGTTAATTGTCGTGGTACGCTCTTTTATCTATGAACCGTTCCGTATCCCATCTGGTTCCATGAAACCCACCCTTGAAGTTGGCGATATGATTCTTGTCAACAAGTTTGCCTACGGCCTTCGGTTGCCCGTCCTGGATGCGAAAATCTTGCCCATCGGAGAACCGAAGCGGGGTGATATTTTTGTTTTTCATTATCCGGAAGACCCTGAAATTGATTACATTAAACGCGTGGTTGGTTTGCCGGGCGACCGAATTGTTATTAAAGGACAAACCCTGTTTATACAGCCAGCGTGTCGACAGGAAAAACCGTGCCCGCCACTTCAGCAGATTCCCACCAAGTTGCTCGCAAAAGGGGGCTACGTTGAACGGGATGGATCACGTTGGGACATCTACGAAGAAGATCTTTTAGGGGTCAAACACAAGATTTTGCATCATCCCTTTTTAACACGACCGATTCCCAGACAAGCATGTATGGTGGGAGATGGCGAATGGGTTGTCCCGGATGGCCACTATTTTGCGATGGGAGACAATCGTGAGAACAGTCGAGACAGTCGTTTCTGGTGTTTTGTGCCTGAGAAGTATTTAGTGGGTCGAGCTGATTTCATTTGGATGCACTTTGACACGAGCGCGGATTCTTGGTTTGATTTCTCAAGAATCGGACCGCTGGAGTAACCTTATGACTGGACAAGCAAAACTGCATTACCAGGAAACCAAGTACCAGCAAGGCATGACCGTCATTGGCCTTTTGCTCTCTTTGATGGTGCTCGGTGTGTTTGTGTTGGCGGCCATTCGCCTCGTTCCGGTTTATCTTGATCATTTTTCTATTCGGTCAGCCATCAATGGAGTGGCCAGTGAACCGGAGGCCGGTCAATACGACAAGCACGAAATTCGTGATCGAATTGCGAAACGGCTGCTGGTCAGCAGTGTTGACGCCCCAGATATCAAAAACATCAAGATTAAGCGGGGGCGAGACGGTAAATATCATTTAACTTGGCACCGGGAACCACGTGTTCATTATGCTGCGAACCTATACTTCGTGCTTGTTTTTGATTACGAAGCGACGATTCCATCGCGATGACGATCGACCTTAGTACGCTTCAGAGACGACTGAATTACCAGTTTCAAGACATTAATTGGCTAGAGCTGGCACTGACGCATCGAAGTGCCAAAGGCGCCCATAACGAACGTTTGGAGTTTCTTGGCGATGCGCTACTTGGTGCATGGGTGGCCGAACAGCTCTTCTTTCGCTTTCCAGAGGCCGATGAAGGCACGTTGTCGCGCCTTCGGGCGAGAGTAGTCAAGGGGACGGCACTGGCGAAAATTGGCCATCGTCTTGAACTTGGGCAGTACCTGCGTCTTGGACCAGGAGAACTAAAGAGTGGCGGACACCGGCGTGACTCGATTTTGGCGGATACGGTCGAAGCGCTAATTGGCGGCGTGTTTTGCGATGGCGGTGCGCAGGCCGCCGAGTCGGTGATGGCCTCCTTGCTGGGGGCTGAAATCGAGCAGCTCAAAATTGCCGATGCACAAAAGGATCCGAAAACTCGACTACAGGAATGGCTTCAGCGCCATGGCGCCGAGCTACCCGTTTATCGCTTGTTGCGGGAGTGGGGTGAGGACCATGCGCCGCATTTTCTTGTTGAGTGTGAAGCGGTTTATCAGGGCAAGGCATTTAGAGCACAAGCAGAAAATACCAGCCGGAAGCGTGCTGAACAAAATGCCGCTGAACAAGTGCTGAGCAGTATTGAGGAGCAAATGGGATGACGAGGCGGGCTGGCTATATCGCGGTGGTGGGTCGGCCGAATGTCGGAAAATCCACCCTCATGAACCAAATTGTTGGCGAGAAAATTTCGATTATTTCCAGAAAGCCTCAGACGACGCGTCATCGTATTCATGGCATCTACACCACAGAGAACACGCAGTTTGTTTTTGTGGATACACCCGGCATCCACTGGCAGGAAGTGAGGCATTTAAACAAGCAGATGAATCGGGCAGCGATCAATACCATGATGGACGTCGATGTTGTGGTGTGGGTGGTCGATGCCCAGCGTTGGACGGATGATGATGAACGTGTGCTGTCCTGCCTGAAGCCGGTGTCGTGTCCGGTGATTTTGTTTATCAACAAAGTCGATCGTATTAAAGACAAGGCGCAGCTGTTACCAATGATCGATGCGCTGAGCAAACGGTACGATTTTGAAGCGGTTGTTTTAGGCTCCGCATTAAAAAATAAGTATCTTGATGAGTTACTTCATGAAATAGAGCAGAGACTACCGGAAAGCGAATTTATTTTTCCGGAAGACTATCTCACCGATCGCAGTCTTCGTTTTTTGGTGGCTGAGATAATACGAGAGAAATTGATGCATTTTTTGGGCGACGAGATGCCCTATTCAACAACTGTTGAAATTGAACGTTTTGACGAATCATCCCCCGATCGAGCCGAGATTCATGCCTTGATTCTGGTCGAACGAAAGGGCCAGAAAAAAGCAGTGATTGGGGAACAGGGACAGCGCATCAAAAAAATTGGCATGGCCGCAAGAAAAGATATTGAGCGACTGCTCGACAGCCACGTACGGCTGGAATTATGGGTCAAAGTCAAAGAAGGATGGGCTGATGACGAGCGAGCAATTCGTAGTCTTGGGATCGACAGCGAACGGTGATGCACGCGACGTCTGACGGGCAGGAGCGCGCCGTTTTATTGCATGTGCGACCATTCGGTGAATCTGGCCACATCTTCGAGTGGTTGGGCGAACAGCATGGACGATTTGCGACTTTGGCAAAAGGCAAGAAATGGCGCCAGAACTGTCAGCCTTGCCTGTTGTATGCCATCGCATGGCGGGGTATGGGAGAACTGCCGCGCCTGGTTCGTGCCGATCTCGAGGGACCAATGATCACTTTAGTTGGCGAGCAGTTGTATTGTGCACTTTATATGAACGAACTGCTGCTCAAATTGACCGAACGTTGGACCTGTCTTGATGATATGTTGTTCAATTACCTGTCGACCTTGGAACACATTCGTCATGGTGCTTTAGCATTAGGGCTCAGGCAGTTTGAGTGGAAGCTGCTTGAAAGCCTTGGTTATGGGCTTGATCAGGTGGACAGCCGTGGTGTCAAACTCAAGCCGGACAATTATTATGTTTGGCTTCCCGAAAAAGGATTGACGCCAACTCAGGATGATAAGCAAGGGGTGCCAGGCAATGTTATTGTGTCTTTACTGGCAGAACGTTGGGACGATGCCGTGGCGTTGGCTGCCCGACGTTTGAATTTTGCCCGGATTCAATATTTGCTGAAAGGGCGGTCGCTTCATTCACGAGAAATGTTGCGTAAATACTGGCTTGAAAAAAAACAAGGGGAGCGTGGTGATGACCGATAAGCACACAGGTACGATATTGTTGGGCGTAAATATTGATCACGTCGCGACAATTCGCAATGCGAGAGGGACCTTGTATCCAGATCCTGTGCATGCTGCATTTTTGGCAGAACAGGGAGGGGCGGACGGGATTACGGTTCATCTGCGCGAAGACCGGCGGCATATTCGTGACAGGGATGTGTCTAGGCTGATGGAATCCATTCGCACACGTTTGAACTTAGAAATGGCCATCACCGAAGAAATGCTTGCGATTGCGGAAACTGTACGGCCGCCACACTGTTGTCTGGTGCCGGAGAAGCGCGAGGAACTGACCACCGAGGGGGGCTTGGATGTGCTTGGCCAGCTCCCGAAGGTGCAGGATGCGGTGGCGCGACTCAAAGCCGCCGGATGCCAGGTGTCATTGTTTGTGGACCCGGACAAAAAGCAACTTGACGCTGCTTATCAGGCGGGGGCTCAAGTTGTTGAGCTACACACTGGTGCGTATGCCGAAGCGGCGGGGGAGGCGCAGCGACACGAATTGGCCAAAATCGAAGAAGCTGCACGGCATGCGCACAGCATCGGCTTACAGGTCAATGCTGGTCATGGTCTGCATTACCATAATGTTGAACCGATTGCGCGCATTCCGGAAATGGTTGAGCTTAACATTGGTCATGCCATCGTCGCTGAAGCGTTGTGGTGCGGTTTGTCCGAAGCCGTGTCGCGTATGAAACAACTGATGCGTCAAGCAAGACTGTCATGATTTACGGGGTTGGCACCGATATTGTCGCAGTTTCTCGGATCCGAAGGATTTTGGCATCGCGACATTCCACACGCTTTGTCGATCGTCTTTTGACAGAGGCCGAGAAGACGTCGGTACCGGATAA
>RFGJ01000064.1 GCA_003696665.1 Gammaproteobacteria bacterium
GATTGCAGTCCAGCAGCGGTTGACGCGCCCAGCCGACCTGCGCCAGGCGTCCATCGGGCAGAAGCAGCGGGCCGGGGGAAGTCAGTTCGGTTTGCATGGATGGGCTCCAAGAGAATTATGATTGCCGCCGTTTTCTGGAACGGGGCAAGGTGCCATACGATGCCTTGAACAGATTGTTGAGCCAAGGCTTATCTCGAATCGGCTCAAAAAGTGGCCAGTATGGAGACATCCTTTTATTCAGCTCGCCTTTTTCTGCCATTGCCTTCATCAAGGCCCGTGCTTGATCAAAGCGTTGGCGCAAGATATGAATTGCTGCTTTGGTTTCCTGACGATGCTTTTTACGTGCTTCCAACTGGGCAAGGACGCGGTTCATTTCATCGCCTTTGCCTTGTTCACGACAGGCAATCGCCCAGTTGACCAGCATGGTTTGCCGATATTTCCAACCGGGACGTACTTCTACCGCGATGCTTGCGAGTCTTTCCACCAGAGCATGACGTTTTGGGCGCAGGGTTTGGTAGAGAAAATCACTGGCAAGTTTGTCGGCAATCTGAGAGCGACGCGGCTTTCGCCACTCCCGCCATGCGAATTGGCTAAGCGCAAAAGCAAACAGAATGACCGTATCGAACGCCTCTTGCAGGTAACTCGTGGGGACGAGCAAAAGCCACCCTTCCGCTGCACCTGGCGGACGGAGCGTGGTTACTTCCCTGGTCTGTTTGAGATAGCCACCGGCTGTGATGCGCCCGCCCTGGTGGATGAGGGCATTACGCCGGGCGATGATTTCCCGCAACGGGGCCTGATACCCCTGCCAAAGCGGAGATGGGACAATCTTTTGTAGCGCATCCCAACGGTCTTTCCAGTTCGGAATTTTTTTGATGGCATATCCGGGATCGACTTGCTCGCGATAGATTTTCACCACCCCATCTACGAAAATTTCGAGTGTGCTCACCAGGTTGATGAGTGCGCTCTGTCGCAGGACAATGCCACTTATGGGTGGCTGCGCCATGTAGTCCGTCCAGGCCGCCAGGAAACGGTGTTTTTTACGCGGGTTTTCTCGTTCCCATTTCAACACACGGCGCCGAAAAGCCGTATCCCGAAAGGCCGCAAACGCCTCTCGCACATTGGGATCGTTCATGAAGTCCGGGTACAAGTGGTCTTCATCCAGGGCGGGGAAAAATTCGCGCAGCTCAGCACGTATCTGTTCGGACGGGTCTCCGAACACATCCGCCATGGCCTCGGCAAATTCCTCAATGACTTGCCCATCCAGCCGGTCGGCGACCGATGGCAGTTGTTCACTGAACAAACGCAGCCCGCCGTAGGTGGCA
>RFGJ01000065.1 GCA_003696665.1 Gammaproteobacteria bacterium
GCTTGAGGTTGAGTTTTTCTGCCACTCCCTGCAAGGAAACGCCAGACAACCCTCGGTTTGTCATTGCCCGCTCCAGCATTTCACGCCCACGAGCAATGTGGGCCGTCTTTTCCTGTCGACGGAACCATTGTGCTACCTTCTGTCGTGCGCGGTGCGACCTCAAGTAGCCAGCCGAGGGATTGAGCCAGTCTCGACTTGGCTTAGCCTCTTTACGCGTCAAAATTTCCACCGTTTGTCCGGTGGACAACGGCGTCGTCAGTGGCACCATTCGCCCATTGACTTTGGCGCCAACACAGTGATGGCCAATTTCCGTATGCACATGATAAGCGAAGTCCAGAGGTGTCGAACCGGGCGGCAAATCGAGCACACGCCCTTCCGGCGTAAAAACAAAGACGCGTTCGTCTTCAACGCTTTGTTCGAACTGGCGCATAATTTGATCGGTGCTGGCCAATTCTTTCTGCCAAGCCAACAACTGGCGCAGCCAGGCAACCTTTCTTTCCGCCGCGTCATCACCACGACTGCTTTTGCCTTCTTTGTAGCGCCAATGCGCCGCAACACCATGTTCAGACTCTTGATGCATCCGGAACGTGCGGATCTGGACTTCTAGCGCCTTTTGTTCCGGGCCAATGACTGCAGTATGGATCGAACGATATCCATTGGGTTTCGGGGTGGCGATATAGTCATCGAACTCTTTTGGGATGTGCGGCCATAAGGTATGCACAATACCAAGCACCGTATAGCAATCGGCAATTTTGGGCACCAAAACGCGCACCGCACGCGCATCATAAATTTCCTCAAAGCTCACGCCTTTACGTTGCATTTTCCGCCATATCGAATAAATGTGCTTGGCGCGACCCGCAATTTCCGCTTGAATTCCGTATTTATCGATTTCCCGCTTGAGAATCGCGATGACCTGATTGATATAACGCTCACGATCAATGCGTCGTGCCGCCAGCTTCTTGGCGATGTCACGATAGGCCTCGGGATTAAGTTGTCGAAAGGCGAGATCCTCAAGTTCCCATTTAATCTGACCAATGCCCAGACGATTGGCAAGCGGCGCATAGATATCCATGGTTTCCTGAGCAATGGATCGCGCAGTGGCTTCATCAAGGTACTTGCACAATCGAAGCATTTGCAGCCGGCGCGCCAGTTTGATCATCACCACTCGAGTGTCATCCACCATCGCCAATAACATCTTGCGCAAGTTTTCAACTTCTTCGGCGCTCAAGATGTGACTTTGGTGATCCGTTTGCAGCGCACGGATAGCCTGCATTCGTTGCGTGCCTTCGACCAGTCGTTTGACTTCCTTGCCCAGTTTGTGTTGTACGCGGTCGAGTGCCAAGTGACCATATTCCACGGAAGGAAACACGATGGCGGCCGTGAGTGTCGGTGTATCCATTTGCAAGGTCGCCAAGATTTCCGCCATGGCGAGCCCATGCTCAAGTACATTCTCCCCCTCCGGCACCCTTGGTTCATCCGGCAACGAAGCGGCCAAATCAATGGCACCCACCAGCTGTCGCATTTGCGATGGTTCGCGATGCACATTTATCCGAGAAAGCCAACGCTCAATGTCAAGCGCGCCATCTTCGGTTCTCGGATACGCATCACTGACCGTGACCATGCGTCACTTCTCCCGTTCAAACACAGCCATTGACTCGACATGTGCCGTTTGCGGAAACATATCCATGATCCCCGCTGCCACAAGTCGGTAACCATTACTGACCAACAGACCAGCATCCCTTGCCAGTGTGCTTGGTTGACATGACACATACACGATGCGCTTCGGCTTTGTCTCGATCAGATGTTGACAGACTTCCAGCGCACCGCTTCGCGGCGGGTCAAGCAAGACTTTATCGATCCGAGACACGCCCCAACCGGCCAAATCAAACGACTGTGTCAGATCAGCCGAATAAAAGTCCAGATTGGTCAGCCCGTTCAAACGTGCATTTTCATACGCTCGTTCGGTCATTGCCGCGCTTCCCTCGACCCCAATCACACGAGCTGCACGTGTGGCAAGTGGCAAACTAAAGTTACCAAGCCCGCAAAACAGATCGAGCACGACTTCGTCTTGTCTGGGCGCCAGTAGCTCAACAGCCTGTCGCGTCATCTGGCGATTGATGTCATGATTGACCTGCGTAAAGTCACTAGGGTGAAACGCCAACCTAAGATCAAAATCGGGAAGATCATAATACAGACGTTCCGGCCCAGGCTGTGGCCACAAGCGATGAATTGTGTCTGGCCCTTTTGGCTGCAAATAAATATCGAACCCATTAGCTTTGCCAAATTCGATCAGATGCTCACAATCCTGGTCCGTCAGTGGTCGCAAGTGCCGAAAAATTAACGCACGCCCCTCGTCACCAACTGCGACTTCAATTTGCGGCAAGCGTTGCCGAACACTGAGTGAAGCCACAAGTGCTGCCAGCGTTGGCAATTGTTCCCCGACGCTCGGATGGAGCACATGGCATTGTTCTATTTCCGCCACAAAGTGGCTAAAGCGCTCACGAAACCCCACCAGCACTCTACCTTTACCTGGCACATCTTTGACAGCAAGGCGGGCTTTACGTCGATAACCCCATTGGGGACCAGTCAGCGGGGACAACCAACGCTCAGGCTTTACCCCACCAAAGTGTTCGAACTGACGCGCAAGTAGTGTCTGTTTATGTTTCAGTTGCGCTTCATGATCCAGATGCTGTAGGGCGCAGCCGCCACATACCAGAAAATGGGCACATCGCGGTGCCACTCTGTCCGGCGAAGGCTGTGCTATCTCCTCTGCGATGGCAATATCAAAACTGCGTTGCCGCATCTTAAGCCGCGCTTTGACGTGCTCACCTGGCAACGCATTATCAACAAACACCGCCTTGCCTTCACTTCGTCCGACGCCGCGGCCATCATGTGTCAAGTCGACAATATCCAGCGCCAGCTCTTTGTTTCGCCACGGTTTACGTCGACTCATTGTGATGGCTCCTTAGTCGAGTCCCAGGCATTCAAGAACGCTTGCAAATGGAGACCTGAATGTTGAGCAAGCATCGATTTCAACTGTGCATGTTTCTCATTAAGGCCGCCTTCCGAAAGCCGTCCCCGAATCCGCTCAAACTGTAGATACACCAAATAAGTGTTCAATACATCCGTCTCGCAGTAGTCACGAATTTTCTTGATATCGCCAGCCTGATAGGCCTCCCAGACCTTGGCACCGCTCATTCCCATCTTGCCGGGGAAACCCAACATGGTCGCCACTTCGTCTAACGGCGCATTGGCTCGGCCTGTGTATCCGGCAAGCACATCCATCAAATCGGTATGACGCGCATGATAACGCGACAAATAATTGTTAAACCGAAAATCCCGAATTTCGTCGCCTGTTTCCCAATATGTCGGACTGGCCACGCCATGCTTCAACGCCCGATAATGCAATACTGGCAAGTCAAAACCGGTACCATTCCAGCTCACCAAAACCGGACTGAATTTTTCAACACCATCAAAAAATCTTCGCACCAGGTCGGCTTCACTATCTTCCGGCGAACCCAAAGACCAAACACGCACCGACTCATGATTTGCCATCACGACCGATATCGCAACCACCTTGTGCAAATGATGTGGCAAAAATTCTCGACCATTGTTCGCCCTCTGGCGAGCAAACATCGCTTCAGCCACTGATGCATCCGACAACCCATGCAAACCAAGGATGGCCCTACCCGCCTCCACATCTGGCACAGTTTCGATATCAAATACCAATACATGACTCATCTGCGTCTCTCACCCAAGGTTCATGTGCGTTATGTCAAAGAAATTTCTTCGGCTAACCGTGCCAATGACGCTTTCGGATCCGACGATGCAGTCACTGGTCTTCCGACAACCAGATAATCACTACCACTGGCCAAAGCCTCCGACGGCGTCATAATTCGCGTCTGATCGTTACCGGCCGCCCACTTCGGTCGAATTCCAGGGGTGACGGTGAGAAAGCTTTCGCCACAAGTCGCTTTGATGCTTTGCGCTTCATGGGCTGAACACACGACGCCGTTCAACCCGGTTTGCTGACAAAGCTTGGCTAAGGCCTTAACCTGCTCATCGAGTGGTCGGGACACGCCGACGGCCGAAAGTTCTGAACTGTCCATACTTGTCAGCACCGTCACACCGATCAATAGCGGCGGCTCGTCTACATTCGCCAAACTTTCAACGGCGGCTTCCAGCATTCTGGGGCCGCCACTGGCATGAACATTGACCATCCAAACGCCGAGCGCACTGGCCGCACGTACCGCTTTGGCCACTGTCGTCGGGATGTCATGAAATTTGAGGTCCAAAAACACTTCGAAATTCTGCTTTTGCAACCATTCCACCCAAGCAGGGCCAAAGCGTGTAAACATTTCCTTGCCAACTTTGACGCGACACAGATTCGGATCGAGCAATCCTACCAGTGACTCAGCTTCCGCGCGTGATGCAAAATCCAAAGCAATGATGAGTGGCTTGTGATGACTCATGATTTCTCCAAAAACATATTATGGTTGATGAGGGCGTATTGTCCCCCACTGTTTGCAGCTTGGACATTGCCAGAGCATCTCGTGACTTTGGTAGCCACATTCGTCGCAACCATGCAGATGGTCTCGATCCTGCAATTTCTCCAGCACATTTTCCAGTGCCAGCAGACTTTCTCGCACTCGCGGGTTGGCGTAAGGGCGATAGAGATGCAGTAAGTACAACACCCCTGAAACCGATGGAAACCGTTTCAACGATTGAATCAAGTATTCGCCCGCCGCCACATCGCTGGCTTCCTCGCAGATCAATTTGGCAGTGGCCAGAAGTACCTTTGGTCCAGCCCCGTGCTCGACCGCACGACACAATAATTGCTTCCAATCACATGCCGTTGGCGACTGCTCTTTCAATTTCATCAGCACGGGCATGAGCAGCGAGAAATATTCTGGGGTGTGATCGATGCAATGCTCGCATACAGCCAGAACTTTCTTAATGTTTGACTGGCGGAGCGCCACTTGCGCCGCCAACAAATCGATGCGTGGATTGTTGGCAAACACATCCTCGGCAGCACGCAATTGCCTTTTCGCCAATGCCAACTGCCCCTTTCCTATGGCTTGTTCGGCAAGCTCGCAGTAGAAATGGCTGACTGTCTCCGCCAACCGCTCTTTTGCCATGTCATCTTCGACAATTCGCAGCAAATGCTCGGCAGCTTCAATTGCCTGAGGCCAGTCTCGCAACTGTTGATGGATCTGCACCAGCATACGTAGTGCGCGCTCGGCCATCCGTCCAGAGATCAACTCCCCGAACACGCGTTCGGCCCGATCAAACATGCCTGCGGCAAAATAATCCTGTCCAAGTTCATACATGGCCAATTCGCGAATTGCCAATGGCAGTGAGGGCCGCGCTATCAGATTTTGATGAATTTTTAGGGCTCGCTGAACCTCACCTCGACGACGAAATAATGCGCCAAGTGCCAAGTGCGTTTCAGCGGTTTCTGAATCCACATCAATCAGCTTCAGGAAAACATCAACCGCCCGATCAGGTTGCTCGGCGAGGAGATAATTAATGCCCACTAGGTACTGCGTCGAAACTTGCGCATCGAATTCCCTTCGGCGTTGCATCCATTTGACGCCTGCCCACCAGCCGCCCACAACAGCGACCGGCAGCAAGAACACCCATCCCCAATCATTCATGACAAGTTTAGTCTGGCTCCTTCAGTGGCGAAGTACGAAGCACTTTCACTTCTTGCTGCAGCGCCTGATTTTCTTTTCGCAAAAAAGTGAGCTTTGTCCTGAGTCCAAAATATGTCGGCAACCAGAGAATGGCGGCAACCAGCAGGCCCGCGAAAAAAGCAACAAGTATGACAAGAGCAAGCGGCCAGTGAACTTGGGTGACCAAAAAATCTACCGTCACCACAATGTCATTTGCGCCAGCAAACAGCGCCGCAATACCAGCCACCAATGTGCCTATCAATAAAAGAATCATCAACTTCATAGTTCACCTAGCGTACTCTGGCGGTGTGTATTACGGGCCGCTGTTCTCGACTACTTTTGTCGCGTTTTTTGCCACGCCTCGTTGACACGATCGCGTAGATCTTTCCCGGGCTTGAAATGCGGTACATATTTTCCCGGCAACGCCACCGGCTCGCCGGATTTCGGATTACGTCCAACCCTAGGCTTTCGATAATGCAGCGAGAAGCTTCCGAATCCCCGTATCTCTATACGTTCGCCTCGCGCTAACGTCTGCGACATATGCTCAAGAATACTCTTGACGGCCAATTCTACATCTTTATGCGACAGCTGATTTTGCAACCGCGCCAGCCTTTCTATTAACTCTGATTTTGTCATAGGGGCTTTGAACCTGTGATGAGCTACAAAACATTTGAGCTAATTCAGGCATTTGATTCTACAAGATATTTGACTAAATACAACAAATAAGGCAGCCGAAGCGCTGTGTACCGCTACATGGCGCCCCATGCCGGTTCCGCTTTACATCAACGAGGGACGTCGTTTTAATGACGATATGTTAAGCCCATCGCCTATATTTAAAAAATGAATTACCTTGTCGTCTGCGCTCTCGGTGAAAAGCAACCCGGTATCGTGTATGAATTGTCAAAACTGGCCTCTCAGACTGGGTGTAACATCGTCGAAAGTCGGATGACCACAATGGGCAGAGAATTTTCGTTGATGATGCTGCTCCAGGGAGAATGGAATGCGTTGGCTAAGATGGAACATCAGGTCCCCGTTGTTGCCACACGCCTTGGGCTGACAACGATGATTAAGAGAACGACAGAGGCCGCGCCACAAGCTGATGCCATCCCGTATCGGCTGCAGATTACCGCCAAGGACAATCCTGGCATCATCGGCGACATTGCCGAATTTCTTGCCGAGCATCAGATTCCGATCATTGAGTTGAACTCTGATAGTTTTACTCCGCCCCACAGTGGTACCGCAATGGTCCGATTAACACTGGTCATTCATGTTCCCGGTCACGCACGCATTGCGGACCTCAGGGAAGAATTCACCAATTTCTGCGATGACAGAAATTTAGATGCCATCATGGAACCATACGGTCAAATTGTGTAACTCACCATAGGAAGCGTTACGTATGAACGAAACAGTGATTGAACTACCGGACTTTGACGTGCAATCGACAAAAGGTGTCATCAACTTACGAGATCATATTGGTGATATCGTTGTTTTGTATTTCTATCCGAAGGATGCCACACCAGGCTGCACCACCGAGGGGCAAAATTTTCGAGATTTGTTTCCGGAATTTACCAAATTCGGAGCGGTGATCTACGGCGTATCGCGTGACTCACTCAAAAGCCACGAACGCTTTAGAGAAAAACAGCAGTTTCCTTTTCATCTTATCAGCGATACCGACGAAAAACTCTGTCAATACTTCGACGTGATCAAGGAAAAAAATATGTACGGTCGAAAGGTGCTTGGGATTGAGCGCTCCACTTTCTTGTTCGATCGCAAAGGCAAACTGGCCCAATCCTGGAGAAAGGTTCGCGTCAAAGGACACGTCGAAGAAGTGCTAAGCGCGGTTCAGGCATTGGCAGACCAATAAACATTAATCAAGCAAGGAAATGTTATGGCCGCAAGACCCAAGACCAAGCGTCTTTTTGTATTAGACACCAATGTGCTCATGCACGACCCGACTGCGCTTTTTCGGTTTGATGAGCACGATGTCTATCTACCCTTGGTGGTGCTAGAAGAACTCGATGCTGCCAAAAAAGGATTGTCCGAAGTGGCCCGCAACGTCCGGCAGGTATCCCGCTGCATTGACGACCTAATACAGCGCCATCCCAACCAGCCATTGAGCGAAGGATTACCGCTTTGTGACAACTTATATTCGGACATCGAGCAGTCGCATGCGATCGAGGCACGACCAACTGGCCGTCTGTACTTGCAAACCGAACACATTCAGTTTCAATTGCCCGAAAGCCTTCCAAGCAGTCGCTCTGACAACACCATCCTCGGTGTCGCCATCGGTCTGAAAACAAGTCATCCCAATCATCAGGTCACCTTGGTGAGCAAAGACATCAATATGCGCATCAAGGCGACAGCCATGGGATTGCGCGCAGAAGATTATTTCAATGACCGAGTCGTCATGGACATCGAGCAACTTCACTCCGGCCTGTTTGAATTACCTCACGATTTCTGGGAAACGCACAGTAAGGAGATGGAGTCTTGGAAAGAAGAGGGGCGTACTTTTTATCGAATCAAAGGACCGCTGGTCGACAAATGGACGCCAAACCATTGTCTCTATACCGCTCTACCAGTGCCTTTTACAGCGATCGTGCGACGGTTGGAGGCCGACAGTGCCATCATCGAAGTGGCTCGGGACTACCGTTTGGAAAAAAACCAGGTCTGGGGCATTCAGGCACGCAATCTGGAGCAAAGTTTTGCGCTGAATCTGCTCATGGATCCCGAAATTGACTTTGTCTCCCTCCAAGGACCGGCTGGCACAGGCAAAACCTTGCTCACCTTGGCCGCTGCACTTGAACAGACCATTGAGCAAAAGCGTTATCAAGAAATCATTATGACAAGAGTGACAGTGCCGGTTGGTGAAGACATTGGCTTCTTGCCAGGCACAGAAGAAGAAAAGATGACGCCCTGGATGGGGGCCCTGCTAGATAACCTTGAAGTGTTGGCACCCTCCGATGAGGGGGACCATTGGGGACAAGCCGCGACGCACGACGTCCTCAAACGATGGATTAAGGTAAGATCGCTCAATTTCATGCGCGGCCGAACCTTTTTACGGAAATTCATCATTATCGATGAAGCCCAAAACCTGACCCCTAAACAGATGAAAACATTAATCACGCGGGCTGGCCCAGGAACAAAAGTCGTGTGTATGGGCAATGTGGCCCAAATCGACACGCCGTATCTCACGGAATTCTCATGTGGCATCACCTATGTGGTGGATCGTTTTCGAGATTGGCCACACGCTGGCCATATCACGCTCAAACAAGGAGAGCGGTCACGACTTGCTGATTTTGCTTCGCAACAACTATGACAAGGAGAACGTAATGAACAAACGCGCACCTTGTGGCGAGATCATCACCCGAACCATTGCCATGCCCGGAGATACCAACGCCAATGGCGATATTTTTGGAGGCTGGATCATGGCGCAAATGGACATTGCTTCAGGCATCATTGCCAAACATACGGCCAAATGCCGAGTGGCGACAGTGGCCGTAGATCGCATGGAGTTTCATAAACCTGTTCATGTGGGCGATACAGTGGCGTGTTATGGAGAGTTGGTCAAAGTCGGCCGAACCTCAATGCAAATCCATATCGAAGTCTGGTGCCAACGTGACATTAAGGATGATTACTTTATCGTGACTGAGGCTCAGTTTACCTATGTTGCCATCGATGACGAAGGCCGCCCAGTCCCCGTTTATCGTGAGGACAATCCTCCCCCAGTTCAGGCGTGAGCAATCGCCCCTTTGTCAATGCCTTCAAAGGCTTGTACGGTGACACGCGCTCCCGTCGCGCGCGCTGTCTGCGAAGCCAGGTGATGCGCAATCCATTCAACTGTACTTGGCGTATCCAGTAAATAGACGCGCTCAGCGGGTAAGGCAAGCTTAAATTCACCGTCCGCGGCGCGATAGCCAAGAAGCAGTCGCCCCTGCGGTAAGTTTTGCAAGACATGGCCACGTGTCGCTAAGTAAATGTCTCGCCAACGCTTTGCCCAATGCCGTGCCCATTTTTCGCTCGGCGCGCCGTCAAGCCAAACACGTATGCGGCTACGATGTCCGTGGGCGATTCGCTGGCAGGCCCCCTGATGTCTCTGTAAACCATGGCTGTACTGATAATGAGGCTCGTGTTCAATGGCTTCTGGTCGAAGTGTGATAGAAACCCGCCGTACACTGGCCGGCAACATGGGTTTGATCTGCGCGGCCATCCAATCCCCGATCACGTCAACATCTACATACGAAGCAGGCACTGCACACACCGAATTTTCCGGTCCCCAGTGCTCGATCAAGCCACAATCCGCATGAAAAGCCACATTGCCTGAAACTTGCCCGCCACGCCAGCTGGTTCTATCACTCGCTGCAGGCACCACGAGCTTGTGGTCAATATGAGCATCCGCCCACTGCTTGATCAGCTTTTTGACAAGACCGAAATCAAAAATCATTCCCTGACCATCCAAATCACCTTCCAAGGTCACATCGACCAGCCAGCTTTCACCCAATAGACCACGCGCACCATCAAGGTAGCTGAAGTCAACAATGGTCAACCGTTCCACAAATAGCGAGGTCATCGCATCTCTTCTCCACGACACTTTGCCATGTACGGCCAGTCCACAATACAACTCAATGAATCTGTGTGGCCGCTCGCAAACACAGGTTAGCTTGCTCTGCCAACATCAAACAGGCATTCACTGATGCTTTGTCGAGTGGCTTGTCCGACATTGTTAAAATTACGGCGATGGTACGCCCTCGGAGCACAATAGGCAACGCCAATCCTCCTGGACCAAAATTGGCCAGAAAGGGGGGCATCGGGTGACTGACCAACCTGTCCATCGTCTCCTCGGATAGCCCAAATTGAACAACCCGTTTGTCTATAAACGCAGAGGCAAAAATGGGGTCGCTTCCGACTTGCGCATTCGATACCGCCAGGGTGTCACGCAACTTGTCTTTCTCAGGACCAAGTGCCAAACGAACTTCCAAAGATTCCTTTTTTGGCATACGAAACACCAACGCCACATGCGGCATATTGACTGCGCGATGAAGCCCTTCGACCAAAATCTGCAGGAGTAGGTTGAAGTCCAAGCTGGCTTCCTGACCAAGGCTAATCATATCTGACAACACCGACATCAACATAGTTTGAGAGGATGCCTGCTCATGTGACGCATCTTCCTTGTGCAAAGTCTCGTTCGAGCCACCACTGGCCACATAAGCAACAGACAAACCAAGTGTCTCGAAATGCTCCCCTGCCGCTCGTGTAGCTTCATCCAAAAGCGCTTGCCGCTCCTTCACTGGTAATTGCCAATCGCCTGTCCACAACGACGGATTTTGTATCACATCCTTGACCGATTGCGTCTTTTCAAGTGCATCGACCAATGCTTCGCTCGTTCCTATTAAACTTGTGAATTGGTTTTCGTGTGAAGCAGTGGCCATCACTAACCCTTCACCCAAATGCCAACTTTTGGCCAAACAATGTGTCAATCGTGTCGGTGGAAACCCTAAAATTTCTTCAACTTCATCGCGTCGGATGGGTTGTTTCTTTAAACATTGATGTGCGAGCACCAACATAATGCCTAGTTCATAGAGCAGTGCCCCGATAAAAACCTCTTCACCATCAACTGCAGGAAGGCCTTGCTCTGCCATACGACGCGCAATCTGAGCACGAAGTATCCCACGCTGCAAAATCCTTAGCATCTCCTCCCGGCATGGCCCCTGAACAGATTCGATCAACATGGCGCTAGCAACGAGCATTTGCACATTCTTGTACCCAAGGCACAAGAGCGCGCGAGAAAGGCTACGGATTTCTCTTTGACGTGAATAGACCACGGTATTCGCCAGTTTCAAAACACGTGCCGTGAGATTGGCATCCGCCATGATGGACTCGGTAATTTGTGCAGCATGCGCACTATCAAGATTTTTCGCCGATTGCAGCAACGCGACGGAACGCGAAAGAATGGGCAGCTCTGTGGCCTCCAGACGCTGTAACCAATGTTCGAGGTTTCGATCACTCATAGAAGCAATCTCGGTGACTGTCCATAAAGTATAGTCAAAGTTGTCCTAAAAAAGAAAAGGGGCAAACGCCCCTTTTCTTCAAGAAAGTAATACAGCGAATTAATTGGCACCGAGACTTTCAAAATACGCGGCCAAATTGGCGATATCTGCGTCAGACAACCCCTTCGCCATCGGCGCCATCACAGGATTTTTTCGCGTGCCGTCGCGGAAAGCCTTCAGCTGTTTCTCAAGATAGGCGGCCTTTTGTCCTTTCAGGTTCGGGTAAATCGGCACTGCACTGATGCCATTGGCACCATGGCAACCCGCACACATTGCCGCTTTTGCCTTACCTGCTTGGATATCAGCAGCCGATGCAGCTGCCATGAGACTCATTGCACTCAGGATAACCAATAGTTGCTTCATAATGTTTCCCCTTCTGAAGGTGTTAATCAACATAAATATAACCTAAAACTGATCATGCCTTCCTTAACCAAAATCAAGTTTTTATGTCCGAAAGAGGACATCTTCACGATTGAACCAGTGAACCGCAAACCATAATGCCCCCATCGCCAGCACCAGTGTCGAGCCGAAGATGGCGGCGACATAAGTATAGTCGATCGTCCCCTTAATCAATTCCTTGATGGCGAGGGCCATGTTGGTGATAGGTACCATCGCTGTTGCCCAATCAAGTTCCATGCCAGGAATCAATGCGGCCATGACGGGAATAATAATCACCATGATTAACGGCGATGAATAGTTTTGTGCTTCTTTGAAATTCCTCGCATAGATAGAAATAGACAACAAAATAGCGGCAAAAATGGCGGCGATGGGCATTACCATGACAATCAGCATCACTAGATCGATCACGCCCACCGTTTGCATAATCTCCATTGCTTTGCCCATAAACACGGCTTGACCCAAGAGCACGCCCCAAACGCCAACCGACACAATGGCGAGCAACACAGCCAGAAAGCCTGAGACAAAAATCACCAAGTATTTGGCCAGCGCAATTTGCCAGCGCGGAATTGGATTGAGCAACAATGTCTCTAGGGTATCTCTTTCTTTTTCGCCGACACCAAGGTCCAAAGCCGGATACATGGCGCCGGAGAAAATAAAAATGATAAGGAAATAAGCAATCAAGCCACCTGCCTGCTCACCGAACCTCTCCCGTTTGTCGGCGATAGAGTGTTTGTCAACTTCTATCGGATTGATGAGCCATTCCAAATCTTCTTTCGAGATCCCTCGCTCCGAAAGCAGTAACTTCTGCATCTGCTCACTGTATTTATCAATCAACGGCTGTACCCGCTTGGTGACAATCCTTGCCACAGAAGAGGCAGAATTATAATGCAGACGGATCACTGCTTTTTTACCTTTGGCAAGCTGCTGTTGAACATTGTGGGGAATTTCGAACACCAACCGAACACGTTCGTCACGTATCGCGGCATTGATTTCTTCCTGTCCGATACCATCGACCCGTTTGAAGTTTTTCCCTTGAGCAAGCAAGTCGATCAACTCGGGCGCATTCGCCTCACCAATCACAGCATAGGTTAACGTTTCCGCCATACGCTTTTGCACCACCACTTTGGTGAAATAGGCGAACCCTCCCATCAACAATGGAATGATGAGCGTTGGTAGCAAAATGGTAAAGATAAGCGTTTTACGGTCACGGGACAGTTCCAGCAACTCCTTTTTAAACACTAGCCACATGGCGAACCTCCGAAGACTCATTCACCACCGCCATAAAGGCTTCATACAAATCACCGCTCTGACTGCGCGCTTGAAAATCAGACAAATCCCCAAAAAACAGGCTCTTTCCGTAATGAATCACGCATACCGTGTCGCATAATCGCGCAACCTCATGCAGATGATGTGTCGAAAATATCACTGTTTTTCCCTGCTGCTTGAATTCCTCAATAAACTCAATGACCGTTCTGGCCGCCAGCACATCCAATCCTGTGGTTGGCTCGTCAAAGACGACCACGTCAGGATCGTGAATCACGGCTCTCGCAATCGATGTTTTTTGCTTCATGCCGGTGGACAAATCATCCGCTCGCTTATCGGCAAATGCGTGCATATCGAGACGGTCAAACAAGTAATTCAGACGCTCAGATAACGTATCTTCCGGCACACCGTGCAGGCGCGCGAAATATTCAATATTTTCTCGCGCCGTCAGCCGACGATAAAGCCCCGTCGTTCCAGACAAGAAGCCCATTACCTGACGAGCTCTCACAGGATTCTGTACGGCATCGACACCATCAATCACAATGCTTCCTGCACTTGGCTGCAAAGCAGTCGACAACATCCTCAAAGTCGTGGTCTTTCCCGCGCCGTT
Source organism: Gammaproteobacteria bacterium (assembly GCA_003696665.1). Taxonomy (NCBI): domain Bacteria; kingdom Pseudomonadati; phylum Pseudomonadota; class Gammaproteobacteria; species Gammaproteobacteria bacterium. The sequence goes on from RFGJ01000065.1 coordinate 13,992, forward strand.
GGGGCCTAAGAGCCCGAGCACCTGCCCACGCTCACAGTGAAAACTCACATCCCGTACGGCATAGAACAACCGCCCTTCCTGTCTCGGATCAGACGCCACACCTGAAACAGATTTCTTTTTATTCGTTTTGCTCACAAAATATTTTTGTAAGTGTTCGACTTCTATCATCCATTACACCCTTATTCGTTGCCGGGTCCACCAAACTACGCCAAGCCGCTTTCCCCTGTCAAAACGACGGTGATACGGTATCATACCCTCCAGACAAAGCCAGCAATTTTAGGTAAGCATGACATTCTCAGAATCATTATCTCTGATCTGGCAAACATTTCGATATCCAAATCAAGCCGCACAGCAACTGCAAATAAAAGGCGTCACATGGCTGCCTTTGTTCGCCTTAGCCATACTGCTTTATCTATTGTTTCACAGCTATTTTTCGCATGTCGACATCGATTGGTACCGGGAATACGCTACGGCACCCTTGGCTGAACAATTTGCCCCCGACCGCTTAGCTGAAATCAAGCAAAACATGCAGCCCAGTACACTGTCTATTTCTATGACGGTTGCCGGTTTTCTAGAAAACCTCTTGATATTTGCTGTCTTTGCACTTTATTTGCACATCCTCGCCCAGTTGTCAAAGGTGAAAACGATATTTTTCGCTGACTGGTGGCGCCTGGTTGTGTGGAGTGCGTGGCCTAAAATCATCGGCCTTATTCCAGCCATCGTTTATTTGAGCGTATCAACGAATTCACAGATCCCTCTCGACCAAATACAGCCTTTGGCCCTGACCACGTGGCTCGATATTGAAAGTCACTCACTCAAGACAGCGCTTGGCTTACTCAATCCATTCGAACTATGGAGCCTTGGTTTGGCCGTTATGTTTTACCGACAATGGATGAACGTCAGCCGGTTAAAATCGGCGGTCATCATTCTCGGCCCGCACATTTTGTTTATCGCTTACTTAGCGGCCTCGCACACTCCATAGGGACGCAAAGAACAATAGACATTCAGGCCCTCGCCCCCGATATTTGACCGTTATCGATACTCCAAAAGAACAAAACCGCAGACATTGTGCGGTTTTGTTGACAAACACGGCGACTAGTTCACTTCATCGTCCAAGGAATAACGCTCAATGTCGGCATGATGTTTAAGCCAACCTTGTATTGCACTATCTAATTGCATCATTCTTTCTTGTGATAACCGAGCCGCAACCTGCTTGCGTTCGTTATCATTAATCGCTGGTAAAGCGCCAGGCTCCACCTTGGTCAAAACCAGTACCGCATAGCCATCCGTCAACCGACGCCCATTGGCACTGGGAACTTCTTTTTTCGGCCGTGGTGTCTCGAACGCCAAGTCACGGATTTCTGGCCGCACCTCACCATCATGGCGCGTCAAACCGGAAAAGTCATTCCATTTGGCTTTCAAAATTTCTGGCAAGACCTTGAGTGCCGAATTCAGATCTTGTTTTTGAAGCTCAGCCATCAATTTCCGGCCAAGCGACTCGACTTCATCCAATGCTTTTTCGCGCCGCAATCGCTTTTCAACCTCTTCTTTGACATCATCAAAAGCCTTTACATAAGCATCTTGGTGCTTGGCCAAGCGAAGCACAATGGCATGATTCGGTCCGACTTCGATCACGTCGCTGTTATAACCATCCACCAATACTGCGTCTGAAAAAGCTGCCTCTCGCACTTTAGGGTTCGCGAAAATACCCTCACCTTTATCTCGCGAAAACCATGGTGAGGTTTTCACTTCAGCACCAACAACCTGCGCCACTTCGTCAAGGGCATCGACAATTTCAAAGGCCTTTTCAGCCATTTCATTTTTCTTCTCTGCATACAGCAGATCGACGCGTTCTTTGCGAACCCGAGCCAGTACATCGTCCCGCACTTCGTTAAAAGGTTTTACGTCGGCAGGCTTAATGCCGGTCAACTTTATGATATGAAACCCAAAGGGCGTCTCAACCAAGTTCGAAAGTTCGCCGACCTCTTTCAATGAAAATACGGCCTTATCAAACTCCGGCACCATCATGCCGCGACCAAAATACCCCAAATCACCGCCTTTCTCAGCACTCCCCGGATCTTCCGAGAATTTTTTGGCGAGCTCAGCAAAATCAGCGCCTTCCTTAAGTTGCTTTAGGATGTCCTCGGCCTTCTTTCGTTTTCTCTCTTTGTCCTCTTTCGCCGCGTTCTGATCAACGGCGATCAAAATATGCGAAGCCCGTCGTTGTTCTGGTGTCCCAAATTCTTCTTTATGTTGCTCATAGTAGGACTTCAGCTCGTCCTCGGTCACCTGTATGGAATTTGCCAGCCGGTCAGCCGTAAGCTCCACATACTGAACCTGTACTTGCTCTGGAACACGGAAACTTTCTTTATGTGCCTCGTAGTATTCTTTCAGCGCTTTCTTACCTGCATCGCTCGAGAAATCGTATTTCGGTTCCAAAAGTGCACTCTCAAGCACAAGCCAGTGACCGGCGCGCTTTTGTTTATCTAGCGCAATAAACTGCTCGATCTCTGCCTGAAGCGAAAACTCGCTCGACAACAACTGTTGAAGCTGCTGCAACGCCATTTCACTCTGGCGCGCCGACACAAAACCTTCCGGCGTATAACCGGCGCGCACGAGCACACGCTTGAGGATTGCCGGGTCATACTCACCTTTTTCGTTTTTGAAGACATCCATTTGCCGAATTTCAGCAAAAACGCGTTCAAGCGAGACAGTCAGACCAAGATCGTTGGCAAACTGGCGAATCAAACGTGCCAAAATCATTTGCTCAAGAACATCTCGCTTGAATTTCGACAGTGCCTGTTCGGTCGGATATAACTGCTCAAATCGTGCGCCCATGTTCTGGCGAATTTGCTGGACTTGCCGTTCAAATTCTTGGCGGGTGATTTTTTCACCATTGACTTCCGCCACATCACGATTCACATTGCTCAGGATATAACTGCCGATACCCGCCACCGCAAAGGAAAGAATCACCAAGGCAAGTAATACCTTGACCCACGGGCTATCTACTTTATTTCGAATTGTTTCCAGCATATTTCCATTAACCGTCTAGATTTGTTCTTGAGCCAAGCACAGACATCAACACGCGACAAGAGGCTGGCGGAGCGGACGGGACTCGAACCTGCGACCCCCGGCGTGACAGGCCGGTATTCTAACCAGCTGAACTACCGCTCCAGACGACAGAGACCCGGAATCACATAAGCGATTTCCGGGTCCTAGTCCAGGGCAGGCCTGGCAATTTAACGCTAATTAGTTGACAGCGTCTTTGAGTGCTTTCCCAGCTTTGAAGCCAGGCACTTTTGCTGCAGCGATTTGAATAGTTTCACCGGTTTGCGGATTGCGACCTGTTCTGGCGGCACGTTCTTTCACACTGAAAGTCCCGAAACCAACCAGAGACACCTGCTCGCCTTTACGCAAAGCCTCGGTGACTGCGTCAATAAATGCGTCTAGCGCACGACCTGCTGCTGCTTTAGACAGATCAGCGTTTTGCGCAATGGCATTAATCAGTTCCGACTTGTTCACTCAACTTCCCCTTTTGTTGTTTGTTAATTCTTGTTCGTCGACGGTTGCCAAGTGACTGTGTCTAAGGACTGTCTTAGCAACCGCTGTGTGGACGTTATACCAATAGGGCAAAACCAGTGTCAAGGCACAACGTCACCTTTTTCGCGCCCTATCAATGTTGGGCAGGGTAAGCTGCCCCGCTTTTGCCCTTCTCTTCTCCCTCAGTTTCAGTGATCTTTGCGCCTTGCGCCTTCCATGGAGTCGGCATTCTTTCGAGGGCAAGCTGCAACACCTCGTCAATCCATTTCACTGGGACAATTTCCAAATTTTCCTTCACATTTTCCGGAATTTCCTTCAGATCTCGTGCGTTTTCTCGTGGGATGAGCACCGTGCGCAGACCAGCTCTATGGGCCGCGAGGAGCTTTTCTTTGAGCCCGCCAATCGCCAAAACTTCTCCCCGCAAGGTGATCTCGCCAGTCATTCCAACGTCCTTGCGTACTGGGATACCGGTTAACGAGGAGACCAGCGCCGTACACATTCCAATGCCAGCAGAAGGGCCATCTTTCGGGGTAGCGCCTTCGGGCACGTGAACATGAATATCCGTCTTCGTATAGAACTCAGGATCAATGCCAAGCTGCTCGGCACGCACCCGAACCACAGTCATCGCTGCTTTGATCGACTCTTGCATGACTTCGCCAAGATGGCCGGTAAACGTCGTTTTCCCTTTACCAGGCATGGTCACCGCTTCGATGGTCAACAGTTCACCACCGACTTCTGTCCACGCCAAGCCGTTGACCTGGCCAACCTGGTTCTCGTCATTTGCTCGGCCGAAATCATAGCGCCGAACGCCCAAATACTCCTCAAGCTTGTCAGGCGTAATGACCACCGGCACTGAAGTGATCTCGCCTAGCGCCATACATTTCACCACTCGTCGGCAGATCTTCGCCAATTCACGTTCAAGGCTTCGGACCCCAGCTTCACGCGTGTAGTAGCGAATAATGTCGATGATCGCTTCATCGGTCATCTCGAGTTCCGAGCGCTTCAAACCATTGGCCTGCATTTGCTTTGGCAACAAGTACTTTTTCGCGATATTTAATTTTTCATCTTCCGTGTAGCCGCTGAGGCGAATCACCTCCATACGATCCAGCAAAGGTGCCGGGATGTTCATGGAGTTCGCCGTCGCAACGAACATGACTTCCGATAAGTCATAATCGACTTCGAGGTAATGGTCATTGAATGCGTTATTTTGCTCTGGATCCAATACCTCAAGTAATGCCGAGGCGGGATCGCCACGCATATCCATGCCCATCTTGTCTACTTCATCCAGCAAGAACAGCGGGTTTTTGACGCCCACTTTTGCCAGTTTCTGAATAATCTTGCCAGGCAAAGCCCCGATGTACGTCCGTCGATGTCCGCGAATTTCCGCTTCGTCTCGGACACCACCTAAGGCCATACGCACAAATTTCCGTCCAGTCGCTTTGGCAATAGATTGCCCGAGAGAGGTCTTACCTACGCCCGGCGGTCCAACCAAGCACAAAATTGGCCCTTTCAATTTACGCACACGACTTTGCACCGCCAGATATTCGAGGATGCGTTCCTTCACTTTCTCAAGACCATAATGGTCGGCATCAAGAATTTTCTGCGCTGCCGCAATGTCGCGTTTAACCCGCGTCCGCTTGGCCCAAGGAACCTGCAGCATCCAATCGATATAGCCGCGAACTACGGTTGCTTCTGCCGACATGGGTGACATCATTTTCAACTTGCGAAGCTCGCTTTCCACCTTTTCGCGCGCTTCTTTCGGCATACCGGAGCTCGCTATTTTCTTTTCAATTTCTTCAATCTCATTGGGGCCATCATCCAGTTCTCCCAATTCTTTCTGGATGGCCTTCATTTGTTCATTCAAATAATACTCTCGCTGACTTTTCTCCATTTGTTGCTTGACTCGGCCACGGATACGTTGCTCAATTTCAAGCAAGTCGATCTCCGTTTCAAGCAACATGGCCAAGCGTTCCAAACGCTCGACAATATCAGCACATTGGAGAACTTGTTGTTTTTGTTCGACTTTAACTTGCATGTGGGCCGCAATAGAATCGGCCACTTCGCCCGGGTCCTCCATTGACGGCAAAGATTTCAAAATTTCATCAGGGATCTTATGGTGTAATTGAACGTATTTTTCAAAACGCTCAATACATTGCCGAGCAAGAATTTCGGCCTCACGCTGATCAGGAATTACCTCCACAATCGGTTCGATTTCTGCTATCAGCGTTTCACCGTCATCCAAAACAGAGGTCAACTTCGCCCGTTGCACGCCCTCGACTAATACTCGAATATTGCCGTCAGGCAATTTCAGCATACGCAAAATATTGGCCACACAGCCAACATCGTACAGTCCATCGCGATCCGGTGCGTCTTCAGAAGCTTCTTTCTGCGTCACAAGCATGATTTGCTTGTTTTCGCGCATGGCAATCTCCAACGCTTCGATCGATTTCTCTCGCCCGACGAAAAGCGTGATCACCATGCGTGGAAAAATCACCACGTCACGCAATGGCAATAGGGGAAGTCGTTTTGCGATCTCTATAGTCGCAGTCATACAGCACCTCTCGGTTAAAATTCGCTACGAGGCAGGCGCGAACATACGCGCCTGCTCAAGATTCTCTGAATGATTATATGGGGACGTTCGGGAGACGTTTCAATACTTCGGTGGTATGCGTGGTTAATTATCAGAAGCCGCCCTTTCATTATTGTCTCGGTTGTCATAAATGAGTATAGGCTCTGACTGCCCCTCGACGACGGAGCGATCAATGACAACCTTGGCGACATCTTTCATATCAGGCAATTCATACATGATGTCCAGCAAAACCCCTTCCATGATCGACCGCAAGCCACGGGCTCCCGTCTTACGTTCAATGGCCAATTCTGCGATGGCCTCCAACGCATCCTGCCTAAACTCCAACTCGACCCCTTCCATTTCAAACAACCGGGCATACTGCCGAGTGAGGGCGTTCTTCGGCTCCGTCAAAATGCGAATCAGCGCCTGCTTGTCCAGCTCTTCAAGTGTCGCGATGACAGGCAATCGACCTACAAATTCCGGAATCAAGCCGTATCGTACTAGATCATCAGGCTCAACCTGTTCAAACAATAGGCCCAGGTTTTTCTTGGCATCCTTTGAATGCACTTCGGCTGAAAAGCCGATACCACCTTTTTCTGTCCGTTGCTGAATAATTTTTTCCAATCCTGAAAACGCGCCACCACAAATGAACAATATATTTGTCGTGTCCACTTGCAGAAATTCTTGCTGCGGATGTTTTCGACCACCTTGGGGCGGCACCGACGCCACAGTCCCCTCAATCAACTTCAGCAATGCCTGCTGCACCCCTTCGCCAGATACATCCCGGGTAATAGAGGGGTTGTCTGATTTGCGTGAAATTTTATCAATCTCGTCGACATAGACGATGCCCTGCTGCGCTCTTTCAATGTCATAGTCACACGCTTGCAGCAGTTTTTGAATAATATTCTCGACGTCCTCACCTACATAACCAGCTTCTGTCAGCGTCGTGGCATCCGCAATGGCAAAAGGCACATTCAACACCCGAGCCAGCGTCTGTGCCAATAGCGTCTTACCACTTCCTGTCGGACCGATCAGCAGAATATTACTCTTGCCGAGTTCAACGTCATCGCGGTTATCGAACTTTGCATTGTTTCGCAGACGTTTGTAGTGGTTATACACTGCGACGGCCAAAACCTTCTTCGCTTTCTCCTGGCCAATCACATAGTCATCCAGAAATCGCCGAATTTCCTGAGGCGATGGCAGGCTACCATCCGTCTCCGTTGCATCATCAGCATCCTGAATTTCTTCGCGTATGATGTCATTGCAAAGTTCGACACATTCGTCACAGATAAATACCGAAGGGCCAGCGATCAGTTTTCGCACTTCATGCTGGCTCTTGCCGCAGAAGGAGCAATAGAGAAGCTTACTTGAACCGTCGCTGCCTGACTTGTTACCACCACTCATAATTCACCCTTGGTATCATCCGTTCAGATAGTCTTCCGCCTAGCGTTTTAGTTTAACCCTTTTTTTCTTCCTTCGCCCGACTTTCTAGCACCGCATCCACTAAGCCATATTCTACGGCCTGTTGTGCACTCATGAAATTGTCCCTATCCGTGTCTTTGGCAATTTGCTCAACCGTTCGACCAGTATTTTCGGCCAAAATTTCATTTAATTTACGTTTGAGTTTAAGAATTTCTTGCGCGTGAATTTCGATGTCGGATGCCTGTCCCTGAAAACCGCCGAGCGGTTGATGAATCATCACCCGTGAATTGGGCAAGCAATACCGTTTACCCTTGGCGCCGCCCGCCAGCAAAAAGGCACCCATGCTCGCAGCTTGGCCAATACACAAAGTGCTGACATCAGGCTTGATAAACTGCATGGTATCGTAAATGGCCAGCCCGGCCGTGACCGAACCACCCGGCGAATTAATGTACAAATAAATGTCTTTATCCGGGTTTTCAGACTCCAGGAACAATAACTGGGCAATGACCAGATTGGCCATTTGATCTTCCACCGGACCAACGAGAAAGACAACGCGCTCCTTCAGCAACCGTGAATAAATGTCATATGAGCGCTCACCGCGGGCGGTTTGCTCAACGACGATCGGCACCAATCCCAGTGCTTCCGTTTCCAATGCTGAATGTCTTGACACGTTGCCCTCCACAATCGATTAGTTTTTGCCCGGATTCATCACTTCATCAAAAGTCTTCTTGACTTCTTTGACTTTGGCTTCACTTAATATTTGGTCAACGACCTGATTTTCAAGGACGAGCCCTTCGAACTCAGCAAGGCGTCTTTTGTCCGCCATATACCAATTGACAACGCCCTCGGGGTCATCATAAGCCGACGCCATTTCTTCAACAAGTTCCTTTATCTTTTCTTCATCGGCCTTGATGTCATGCTTTTTGATCAATTCGGACAAAAGCAGCCCAAGTTTGACCCGTTTACGCGCCTCCTCTTCGAACAAATCAGCAGGCAACTCAGGTAACTGCTGCCCGGCGTTGGCACCGAGTCGTTGCATCATCTGTTGACGCAACACATCAATTTCCTGATCGATTAAGGCTTTTGGTAATTCAAAGTCGTAGGCTTCCGCAAGCGCATCAAACACCGCGGTCTTGACTTGATTACGAAGTGTTTGGCGCAGCTCGCGCTCCATGTTTTTACGCACTTCAGCGCGCAGAGCCTCGACCGAGCCCTCTTCTAATCCGAATTGCTTCACGAACGCTTCATCAAGCTCTGGCAGCTTTTGACCATTGACCGCCTTGGCCACCACATGAAATACGGCTTTCTTACCAGCCAACTCTTTATTGTGGTAGTCCTCAGGAAATGCAACCTCGATTTCACGCTCTTCGCCTTTTTTAATTTTCAAAAGGCCATTTTCAAAGTCATCCAACATCTTGCCTTCGCCAAGTACGACCGGGAAATCCTTGGCCTCACCACCCTCGAAAGGTTCTCCATCAATGGTTCCGCGGAAGTCAATGACGACCTGATCACCTTTGCGAGCCATCCGACGCACTGGTTCCCAAGTGGCCCGTTGCTTGCGCAGGATCTCAAGCATGTTGTCGACGTCTTCCTCGGTCACCTCCGCAACAGGCTTTTCAAATTCCAGCTGACTGAAGTCCTGAACTTCAATTTCAGGGTACACCTCGAAATAGGCCGCAAACTTGAACTGATCGCCCGCTTCACTTTCCAACGGCTCCACCCGTGGCGCGCCAGCAGGATTGATTTTTTCTTGCACCGCGGCTTCGAAAAAGCTTCTCCGCATCACTTCAGCTTCCACTTCTGCGCGCACGGCCTTTCCAAATCGCTTCTGAATAAAGCTCAACGGCACTTTCCCAGGGCGAAATCCCGGCACTCTTTGAGTTTTGGCAAGCTGCTGCAAACGCTTTTTCACCTCATCCTCTACCAATTTGGCAGGGATCTCTATGGTCATCTTGCGCTCAAGTCCTTGGGTGGTTTCGACAGAAATTTGCATTTGTTTTCACCTCAGTATTAAAGCCGCGCCCTCAGCAGGCAACGGAAAACACGCGAAACTTTTACATATGTTTGCCAAGACAACCGTCGCGGCTGTCACTGACTCGGAAAGCGGCTAGGATACCAAAATTGACGAGAATGGGAATATGGTGCGGAAGGAGAGACTTGAACTCTCACGCCTTGCGGCACTGGAACCTAAATCCAGCGCGTCTACCAATTCCGCCACTTCCGCTTAAAAATCGTGTCGGAGACAATACTTGGATTCACACGGCAATTGTTCAAACTTAATATGGGGTGAGCGATGGGACTCGAACCCACGACGACCGGAATCACAATCCGGGGCTCTACCAACTGAGCTACGCTCACCACAGAACTTCAGACACGATGCCCCTGAAAGTGGCACGCCCGGCAGGATTCGAACCTGCTACCCTCGGCTTAGAAGGCCGATGCTCTATCCAGATGAGCTACGGGCGCATCGTTTCAGCCCTGCCGACAATCCTGGTCGGGGAAGAGGGATTTGAACCCCCGACATCCTGCACCCAAAGCAGGCGCGCTACCAGACTGCGCTATTCCCCGAGCGCCCTGAAAACCAACATCATTCAGGGTGCGCGCATGATACTGATTTGCGATTTTGGCGTCAAGCGCAAAAGACCTTTAAATGCTTCAAACAGGTTGACTGCTATCCAACGCCATCGGCCTCTCGTCACTTCTTCGCGAGAAAAGCCTCAAAAGCGCTCCGCGCAGCGTCCGTCTTCAAAAGTCGCGCAAAGGTTGCCGCTTCTTTGTCGATTACATCATGTACATTTTCTTGCGAACAAGTCCGAATGAGCGCTTTTGTGGCTTGTATCGCCTCAGGCGACATACGCACTAGCTGCTCCGCTGTGGCGCGTGCAATGGCAAGAGGGTCTTCGCAAACGCGTGTCAGCAAGCCATTTTCAAAAGCTGTCTGCGCTCCAAATGGTTCACAAAGCAAGAGCCATTCGGTGGCCCGTATACGGCCAACCATTTTTGGCAATAGCAAGCTCGAAGCCGCCTCAGTACATAGCCCTAGTTTGACAAATGGTAATGAGAACATGGTCTCCGGGTGGGCATAGACAAAATCACAATGTAAAAGCATCGTCGTACCCACCCCCACAGCCACACCTTTCACTGCGGCAATCAGTGGCTTACGACAATCAGCCAGCGCGTGTAGAAATTGCAGAACAGGGCTCGTCTGATCGATGGTTTGATGCAAAAAATCTGCGATGTCATTGCCCGCCGTAAAGTCGTCCCCCCCATGGATAATGATGGCACGAATCTCTTCGTCATCATTGGCGCGCTTTAACTGTTTGGCCACTTCGGCATACATCGCAGCCGTCAACGCATTCTTTTTCTCAGGACGCGCGAGTTGAATGGTCAATATGCCATCTTGATAAAAATTTGCGACATGTTCCGTCATAAAACCCTCGTCAGCTTGACCCACTCAGGTTACTATACTGGTAATCATCACAGCTCGGCAATTAGTGTATGCACGATTTATATCAGCTCTCTTTCACGGACATTACTGGCAAGACGATATCCCTAAAGGATTACGAGCAACAAGTGATGCTGATCGTCAACACTGCCAGCCGTTGTGGCTTTACCCCGCAGTATGAGGGTTTAGAAGCGCTTTATACACGCTATGCCTCTCGTGGTTTTGTCGTACTGGGATTCCCGTGCGATCAATTTTTGCATCAAGAACCGGGCAACGAATCTGAAATCGCCGAATTTTGCCGAATTCGATATGGAGTGTCATTTCCGCTGTCACAAAAAGTCGAGGTGAATGGTCCCAATACGCATCCAATATTCCAGAAGCTAAAAGCCGAAGCCCCTGGAGTGCTCGGATCCAAGCGCATCAAGTGGAACTTTACAAAGTTTTTGGTGAATCGGGGCGGCAGCAAAATCAAGCGGTTTGCCCCAAGTACCAAGCCTGAAAAATTACAAAACGTTATCGAGGCATGGATTAATGAATGAACATGAACTAGAACAGCGTATCGCCGAACTGACGAAACGAATCGAGCAACTGGAAACTCGCTACACCTTCGCCGAGGCAACCGTCGAACAGTTAAACGATGTCATCGTTCAACAACAGAAGAATATTGAGCAATTGCAGGGCCTGCTGAGTCAATTAACTGAAATGCTCAAAACATTGCCGCTGGCATTCCAAGAGAAGGATGCCCCGCCACCGCATTATTGAGTATTGTCTGACACCACATAGGCCGTCACTCGACTTCCGGCTTCCAACTCTCCAATAGGTTTGTGCAGGGTCACTTCCCGTGGCACAAAGCGGACATGATCCCGCAGCGTTCGTGCCAATTGCTGCACACGGTGTGATACAAGCACTTCACCGGTTTTCGCCACTTCTTCTAGACGGGCGGCGAAATTTAACGCATACCCACCAAGATCGGGCAATCCGGTAACCGCATTTTCCGCCACGATAACAGGCCCTGTATCCATGCCGATTCGCAATTCAAACCCGGCTGCGCTGAGGACACGCTGCACCATCAGGGCACATTGGATGCCAGCGGCGGCATTACGGAAGGTGGCACGCAACGAGTCGCCCTCCATGTTTGGGTAACTGGCTTGCCATCTATCCAATATGGGCTTTAAGAGGCCTCGAAACAGGTCCAATTTAATCGAAAGCTCCGAGTCCTGCCATCGCGAAAATCCTTTCAAGTCCATAAACAGGACGGTGAGATTACGCTGGTTCGCTGCCCCATGCTCTCCAGCCAATTCAAGCATACGCGGCCAGAACTGCTCTTTCACTTTAGAAAGTGCCTGTTTCAACTCACTGTAGAGACGAGGGTTGGTTCTGAACTCTAGTTGTGCGGCCTGAATATTTTCGGCTTCTTGTTGCAGGGTCTGGCGTATCCGTTCCGGCTCGAAGTCCCCAACTTCCTCAATACTGAAAATGACATCGGTATTGCTAGGCCTTTCCTCGATTTTTTTTAGATGAATGAGTGTGCCCCACTGACTGGCTGCCAAATGCTCTGCCAAAAAGGGCAAGGTGGCCAATTCATGCCAGCGAATCGTCCCTGGGTATTTCAAAACAATGGTGGGTTTCAGTCCATAAAGTCGCTCAAATTCCCCCCTTCGAAAGTTTTGGCGTTCATGCCCGCGTGGATCCCAATAACAGTATTCACATTCAACACCACGCAATATCCAGCCATCCGTTGTGGCACCGTGGAACCGCGCACCGGTCAAGTTGGCCTGCTCAAAAGCCACCTCGCGTAAATCAGCATGCCTGAAATCCGTACAGGCGCAACGTGCCTCTCGGAATATTGCTTTGCGGGCCCGAATCTTTTGCAGGGAGGCGCGATTCAATATCGCCTTGGTCAAGTTGGCTTCCTGCAAAAGCGACTCATTCAGCACGGCATTGGTAAAGTCGGCACCGGTCAAATTTGCGCCAACCAGATCGATGCCACTTAGGTCAGCGCCTGCCAACGAAGCGCCGGTCAAATCCATATGACTCAAAGACTGGCCACGCAGGTCGACGCGTTCCAGGCGCGCATATCTTAAATTAAAGGACTTCATGTCGATGTTGCGCAAATCGAGTCCAACAAGACTGATCCGGCGCACCATGGCCGCCAGGAAATCGGCGTCAGTTAAGTTCGCGTTATCAAAGCGTGTACCATCCAAAATCGCGGCGATAAATCGGGCGTTGCTGCAATTCGCTCCAGAGAGGTCAGCGTCGGTTAGGTTAGCATCTATAAAACTGGTGCCAACAAGCAGTGCATGACTCAGGTTATAACCGCTTAAGTCATATTTATCCAGCTTTTGTCCGGATAAATCGACCTGGATTTCGGGGTTCATTGACCGCCACTGATTGAAAGTGCTCGACCCTTGCTCGATTAGCGCAAGACATTCATCCGCAGACAGAATCGCCTTTGAATTCACACACACCGTCCTTATGTCTAAACAAACTCATACCTACTATACCTAAAAAAACACATCCACATAAACGAACAAAATTTGTTACGCTTCACAAAATGCTAACAAATGCTCAACGCCCTATCGGTTCCTTTTCTTAGCTTTTCAAGAGAATGAATCAATAATTATGCTAAGGTAACCATAGGTTTATTTCGGAGTGTTCCCCATGCCCCGCATTGACAAAACTGGCATGCCGCCAGGTTCGCCTATTCACGTTAGCCATAACCAACCATTGCCGACAGCGGTCAACATCTATCGCTTCACACACGACCAACTCGACATTGTTCGTGATGCTTCCTCGGAACAGGTACTTGACCTACTTCAAACGCCATTTCATGGCACCACATGGGTTCAGATTCAGGGGCTTGCCGATACCCAATTTTTGGCACAGCTTGCCCAAACTCTGGACATTCATCAGCTTATCCTTGAGGATATTCTCAACTGCCATCAGCGCCCAAAATTGGAGGAGTACGAACACCTAATCTTTGCTGTATTACGGTATGCCTTATGGGACTTAGAAACCACGCTGAATTCGGACTCCCAAGTGAGCATGATCTACCTGCCACACGTCGTTGTGTCATTCGAAGAATCGTCCACTTCTCTTTTTAACCCTGTGGTCGAAAGACTGAAAAATGCGCGAGGCAAGCTTCGCAATCATGGCCCCGACTATCTGTTCTATGCTTTGATGGACGTGGTGGTCGACAGCTATGTCTATATGCACGATACACTGGAGGATTATATTTTTGAGTTAGAAGAAGAACTTCTGTCCGCCGACACGGACCAAGCGACACTTCTTAAGATCCAGAATCTGAAACGCGTGGTACTTCGTCAGCGCAAAGCTATGCTCCCAGTCGCGAATATGGTGAGTGGACTGATTCGGGGAGACAATTCACTGATTAAAGAAACCACGCTCCCCTACTTTCGTGATATCGAAGACCATGCCCTTCGTGTGATCGGCAATCTGGAAACCGCGCGCGAGCTTCTAGATTCAATGCTCGACGTCTATTTATCGCTGGTAAGCCAACATATGAACGAAATCATGAAAGTACTGACCGTCTTTGCGGCAATTTTCATTCCACTGACGTTTCTTGCAGGTGTTTATGGAATGAATTTCAAGCACATGCCAGAATTGGAGTGGCAGTGGGGCTATTTGGGCATATGGGGGGTCTTTATACTTGTCGGGGTGTCTTTACTCGTTTACTTCAAGCGACGACGCTGGCTATGAGGGTTAGCGTTGTCAAAATACTCTCGACATAGGCTCCTATTGATAACGATCAAAACAGGCCGCCTTTTTTGCGCTACAATCTGCGCACCCTTGATCAAAATCAGTGTGTTTTACCATCCAACTACAAGGACAACCATCCATGAACGACAAAGCACTGACCTACAACTATACGGTGGTGCGCCAGTTTGCGGTGATGACCGTTATCTGGGGCATTGTCGGCATGGCTGTCGGTGTGTTAATCGCCGCTCAGCTCATTTGGCCAGAGTTGAACTTTGACACGCCTTGGCTGACTTATTCACGACTGCGGCCGCTGCATACCAACGCCGTCATTTTTGCGTTTGGGGGATCGGCGCTGATGGGTACCGCTTTCTATGTCGTGCAACGCACCTGCCAGACACGACTGTTTAGCGACAAGCTGGCCAGTTTTGTTTTCTGGGGGTGGACCGCGATTATTATCGCCGCAGCTATAACGCTACCACTCGGGTATACCACCGCCAAGGAATACGCGGAACTTGAATGGCCGATTGACATTGCCATTGCGGTGGTGTGGGTGGCATTCGCCATCGTGTACTTTGGCACGATTGTGAAGCGCCGTACCAGCCATATCTATGTGGCGAACTGGTTCTACGGCGGTTTTATTTTGGCTGTAGCCATACTCCACATTTTTAATAGCCTAGAATACCCGGTCTCCACCATGAAATCCTATTCGATTTACGCGGGGGCTGTGGATGCCATGGTGCAATGGTGGTACGGCCACAATGCCGTGGGCTTTTTCCTGACCGCTGGCTTTCTGGGCATGATGTATTACTTTGTGCCAAAGCAGGCTGAACGACCCGTGTATTCTTATCGTCTTTCCATCGTGCACTTTTGGGCCCTGATTGGTGTCTACATGTGGGCGGGACCGCATCATCTGCATTATTCGGCGCTGCCTGACTGGGCGCAGTCATTGGGTATGGTGTTCTCTCTCATTCTTCTCGCGCCATCCTGGGGCGGTATGATCAACGGCATCATGACGCTCTCAGGCGCCTGGCACAAATTGCGCGACGACCCAATCATTCGCTTCCTGATCGTTTCGCTGTCGTTCTACGGCATGTCGACCTTCGAAGGGCCCATGATGTCCATCAAAACCGTTAACGCCTTGTCACATGATACGGACTGGACCATTGGTCACGTGCACAGCGGCGCTTTAGGCTGGGTTGCCATGGTCACCATTGGTTCCATGTACCATTTGATTCCACGCCTATGGGGCAAAAAAGAAATGTACAGCGTCAAGCTGATTAATTGGCACTTCTGGTTGTCGACCATCGGCATTGTCCTGTACATCACGGCCATGTGGATCGCCGGTGTGACGCAAGGGCTCATGTGGCGCGCCACCAACGATGATGGCACGTTGACTTGGTCCTTTATCGAAAGCTTGAAAGCCACTTATCCATACTACGGCATTCGCCTCGCTGGTGGCATCTTGTTCCTATCGGGTATGTTCCTTATGGCATACAACGTGTTTAAAACGATTGCCGGTCCAAAACAGACCGTGACGGAACAAACCATCGAGCCGAAGCAGGCATAAGGGGGTGCACGATGAAACATGAAGTGGTCGAAAAAAATATTGGCTTGATGGGCCTGCTGATTCTTATCGTCGTCTCGATAGGTGGATTGGTGGAAATTTTGCCACTCTTCCACATGGACGAAACAACTAAGCCGGTCGACGGCCTGAAACCATACACTGCCTTACAACTTGAAGGCCGCGATATCTATATTCGAGAAGGTTGCCATGTCTGCCACACACAAATGGTGCGACCATTGCGCGCCGAAGTAGAACGCTACGGTCACTATTCGGTGGCTGGTGAGTTTGTCTACGAGCACCCATTCTTATGGGGGTCAAAACGCACAGGCCCTGATCTGGCACGGGTCGGTGGACGTTACAGTGATGACTGGCACAGAGTGCACTTAATCAACCCGCGTGACGTGGTCAAGGACTCCAACATGCCGGCCTTTCCGTGGTTGGCCGAACGCAAACTTGATGGCAAGTTGACCGCCAAAAAGATGCAGGTGTTACGTAAACTGGGCGTGCCCTATACGGATGAGCAAATTGCCAACGCGCAA
>RFGJ01000066.1 GCA_003696665.1 Gammaproteobacteria bacterium
GGTCTTTCATCGAGTAGGGCTAGGAACAATTGTAGCATCTGGTTACACTGTGTATCTCCCGAACATAGTCGTCTTTCAAGCTATGCAAATTGTCATTCTCGCGCACAATGCACAAGCACTGGCGGACAGGCTTTTGGCATCGATACCGTCGTCAGATATCGTGCCGCTTTCAGACTCGGCGGATGCACTGAGCGGCCAAAGGGTGCGTGATCTCGACCCGGAAATCGTGATTGCAGAACCAGCACGGCTGACGAAATTATGGGAGAGGTTTCCCAGCGCGTGGCCTCATGTCAAATGGGTGCAATCGACGTTTGCGGGCATTGAAGTACTCTTGCCTTACGCACGTCAGCGACAATTCAAACTCACCCGAATGAATCGAGGGTTTGCTCAACCCATGGCTGAATACGTGTTTGGACATATATTGGCCATTCGATACCGACACAGAGAGTTTCATGCGCTACAACAAATTAAGCATTGGGACATGCGGCTGGCGCCAACACTCAATGGACAAACTTTGGGCTTGCTGGGCACAGGGGCAGTCACAACGATGATACAGACGCTTGCCAAACAATTTGGCATGTCGCTGATTGGCGTCAATCGGCGTGGCCTGAAAAGCGGTTTGATCGAACACGCCGTTTCAACCGAGCAGCTGTATTCCATTGCGTCACAAGCCTCCATCTGGGTCAATACCCTGCCCCTGACCCAATGCACATCTGGCCTCATTGACCGGCGTTTTTTTTCGAAACTTCCCCAAAATGCCATCTTTGTCAATGTTGGGCGCGGTCAAACTGTGAATGAGGCAGACTTGCTTGAGTGGCTCCAGTCCAATCCCTCAGCATGGGCGGTATGTGACGTTTTTTGCGAAGAGCCTTTGCCCAAGTCATCTCCGCTTTGGCCGCAGAAAAATCTTGTCATCACGCCACATATGGCGGCCAAAAGCCAACCTGATGATGTGGTTTCCCTATTCCTCGAAAACCTGGCTGCGTACACTGAGCACCAGCCATTGACTGGTGAAGTCAATCTTGCTCAAGGCTACTGACCTCATGACTGAAGTAAAACTTATCGTTCACCGTCTGACCCGTCAGACATTGGATGGCCCAATTTCGCTGGATGCTGGTGAGCATCTCGCAACAGGTCTCAGTTTGTCTTTACTCAAACAGTGTCACCAAACCTTTCGCCGCTTACAACCCAAAGAATGGGGCAAATTTTCTGAGACCAATGTGGCCGTGGAAGCCCTCATGCACGACTATCTTGCGGACCAGCAGTCTTTTGTGTCGCTCACCAGACGGCTTAGCGAACACATGTCGCAATATTTGTCCGACTGTGAACAGTCCTTTGATGCTTGGCTCCTGATGGCGCATGACACCCTCCAACAGCAATTCCACTGTTACTGGTTACCGCCCATGGTATCCCTCGCATTAGACGGGGCACGAGTGGTTGAAGTCGAGCACTTTGACACGTCGCAGATTAAGGCAGGCTTTCTGCTCGATCTTGGCGAAAAAGCTCAAAACAACGACCAGCCCTACCTTCAATGCTACATGGCATACGGCATGCGCGCCTTGGCCAAGGCCCTCGTTGATGGTTTCGGATTTGAAGCCGCAGTTGAAACAGAAAACGAGACACACATTCTGCTCGAGAATCTACGAACGTTCGTCGCCACACAACCAGAAACGGAACAACGCGCCCTACACCAACAAATGATCGATGTTTGTCTGGAGCACGATAAAATCGGCGCGCCTATTGAGTTACAAGCACTCACCGACCGTTTGCCAGACTCAGCCCGCGATGCCTTTGTTGAGTTTCTCGGACAATGCGATCAACCGCCCCCGGAACGTGTGCATCTCAACCGTCAGTACTTGAAACGCTACGTTCGTTTCTACGGGCGCACACGAGATTTATCGGTGAGTTTTTCAAGTGAGCAATTGGGCCGAGGCGTGACCTATGTTCCGGAAGAAGACATCCTTTATATCCATCAGATTCCGGAAAGCTTGAAAAAGCAACTCAAGCGTTATCTTCATCAAGAATCCATGTAACCATGTTCATCACAAGTGTCTCCTCGGCGATAGCACCAGCCACCCAACCCTACGTCCATCGCCGGGGGACCAATGACCAAACGCACCAACATTCGTTTCGTTGTCAGCGCACACGTTAATTGATAAAGGCATCAAAGAACATCACTGGCACCCCATCACCTTCTCGCGCGCCAGCACTCTGTTCATCAAGAGTCAGATAGCCATTGGCACATGCAATGGACGTCAACAGCCCCGAACCTTGCGCGCCTGTGTTTCGAACCACAAGCTGTCCATTATCATCGGCAGAAATCACGGCACGCTGGAACTCTCGACGTCCCGGTTTTTTCCTGACGTCATGAGACAATTGTGCCTGAACCACAATAGGCTTTGGCACCTGTTCGCCCGCCATCTGTCTTAGTACGGGTAACGCCAACTGGTGCAAGGTAACAACCGCAGAAACCGGATTTCCGGGCAGCCCGAAAAAGACACTGTGATTCAATCGGCCAAAGGCAAAAGGTTTTCCCGGCTTGATCGCCAACTTCCAAAACTCAATGTAGCCAAGCTCAGATAACACGTCTTTCGTGTAATCAGCGTCGCCCACACTGACCCCGCCAGAACTGATAACCGCATCCGCCCATGCATCCGCCTCACGAAAAGTTTTGGCGATGGCTTCTGGATGATCTGGGACGATGCCGAAATCTCGTACATCAAATCCAGCCCGCCGCAACATTGCCACGGCAACCACCGTGTTGGACTCATAAATTTTACCCGGGACGTGCGGCTGCCCGGGTGGCAATAACTCATCGCCAGTTGAAAAAACAGCCACCCTCAGCCGGCGGAACACCCTGACCTGACCGTATCCCATGGCGGCAACCACACCAAGCTTCGCGGGTGACAGTCGTTCACCTGCAGTCAAAACTGTGGCGCCTTGCGCCATGTCCTCGCCAGCCCGTCGAACATTTTCACCGGCACGTGGCCATTTCACCACACGAATGGTATGACCGTTCCGCTCAACGCGCTCTTGCATCACAACAGCATCAGCCCCGTCAGGCATCGCAGCGCCAGTCATTATCCGCACAGCCTGACCGGGCCCGAGCTCGCCTGAAAAAGGATGGCCTGCCAACGCTTCACCCACCACCTCGAGCACGGTGCCGTCAGTGCCATCCTGACTACGCAATGCATAACCATCCATGGCCGAATTGTCATAAGCTGGCACGGGGTGCTGTGCCACCAAGGTTTCCGCAAGTATTCTGTCCAAGGCGGTAGAAAGTGGCACGTTCTCGGTCTCTGTGACTGGATGCGTCGTCTTTAACATCAGAGAAATTGCTTCTCCGACAGGGCGCAGTCCCGCTTGATCACAACATCCCATGGCATGTCCTCTTGGCTTTTTGTCCCACTAGTTTAGGCCATCTTGGACGTCCGAGTCTTGTGCAAGATCAAAAAGGGTACGCCTGTGCTAAACTGTCCGGAGACAAGTTAAAACGTTGGCTAAGTGCAACTGAAATCACAACTAGAGCCCCGCATTCCATGGACGAACAACTGAACATTTGTGTCATTGGCGAAGCCTCAGAAGCACTTACTGCGGCAGCCAATGACCTAGGTGTGGGACTGAAAGAGACACCCAACCACCGCACTTGCCTTGTTGTCATCAACGCGCATGACACCGTTTCACCATCAATACCGCACACCGTACTGATCGTAGGCGCCAGTGAGCAGCCATCGACTGACCTCGTGGTGCGAGAGGATTCACCGACCGCTTGGCGGCAAGTGATTCAACTTGCGACGCGACATCATCAATTGCAGGCCGCACTTGTCTCTACCCGCGACCGGCTCGGCGTCTTGACCGAACAGCACCGGCAATTGATGCAAATTGGTATCATGCTCAGTGCTGAAAAAAACCTACATAAACTGCTGGACAAGGTGCTTTATGAAGGTCGCCGGCTGGCAAATTGTGAGGGCGCCAGTCTGTTTCTCGTCGAGCGTGACGGCGAACAAAGCTACCTGCGCTTTGTTGTTTCACAAAATGCCAACACCACCATTAACCACGAAAATAAGAGATTTCCGTTATCGACCGACAGCATCGCTGGCTACTCCGCCCTGACCGGCGAGGCGGTGAAAATCAATGATGTCTATCAAATTCCCAAGGAAGCCCCCTATCGATTCAATGCCCAATACGACAAAGAAACGGGCTATCGCACGCGCGATATGGTGGCCATCCCAATGCATAATCATCGCGACGAAATCATTGGTGTCTTGCAGTTGCTTAACTCGACCAACCAAGAC
>RFGJ01000067.1 GCA_003696665.1 Gammaproteobacteria bacterium
CGCGAGTTCCTGGGGCGCATGGCGCTCTTCTTGCTCATGCGTCAGCCCAACGCCCTCTTCATGCTGGACGAACCCGAAACGCATTTCAACGATGTCTGGAAGCGGGAACTGGTCAACCTGCTGGCCGACGCCCTGGAAGGTTATCAGGCCACCGTGCTGCTCTCCACCCATTCCAGCATCGTGATTTCCGATATCGCCCACCCGCAGATGGTGCTGCTGGTGAAAGACGAACGCGGCTACACCCGTCCGCTGGACATCCGCACCCCCACCCTGGGCGCCGACCCCAGCGACATCGCCGTCGCCGTGCTGGGCGCCGGGGGTTCGGCAGGCTCACTCGCCGACGAAGAATTGGACGCTGCCCTGAAACGCGGCGACCGGGAAGAGTTGGAGCGCCTGCTGGCCATCGTCAGCCCCGGCTACTGGCGTTTTCGCATCCGCAGCCGCCTGGAGGACCTCAATGCTGCATCCGACCAGACTGCCTGACTGCGCCGATTTGCTCGAACGTGTTCTCGATTTTCAAGAGTATGTGCTTGAATTGGTTTGTGAGCATACTAACCTGTCACCAGATGAATTGCGCCACGTACTCGGCGATAATGTTTTTGAATGGTTGGACGCAAATAAGTTGCTTTACAAAATTTTAGATTTTACAAAGCGTCCGCTAGATGAAAAAAAGCTATTTTGGACGATTTCCGACATGACCGGCAATATATTCAACATCTGGATGATCCGAATTTTCGGTTTCGCTTGCTAGGTGATGCGAATGATGAAAACCGCAAAGCGATAAAAAAGTGGTTAGTCCAATTCTACGAGCAATTTGCTGACTCTGGTATTGGCGGGATGCTGATTGGTCAAAGAGGCAGTTTTTACAAACGAGACTGGTGGCAGGCATACAGCCAGGGAAATGGCGGACGCCTTACTTGCGCTATCTGTGATGGCACAATGAACCACGCCATCACCGTTGAACATTACCTGCCCAAATCCATCTATCCAGTGCTGGCCTTGCATCCCCACAATCTCATCCCCGCCTGCGACAAGTGCAATAGTTTGAAAGGCGAGAAAGACCCCTTGAAAGATGGACGCACCTTTCAATCTGTGGTGATGCCTTACCGGGAAGCCGTGCGCGACATCGCCCGCCTGGAGTTTTCAGATGTTGATGGGGACATCATCGTAAACCTGCTACCCGCAAACCCGGATCCGCACACGCTGGAAAAAATTACCGTGCTCTCCGAACTGTTTGACCTGCCCGGTCAATGGCAACGCAACATGCCGGAGATTGGCCAGATTGCCTACCGGCGTGTCAAGCAACATTTTCGCACGCTCCAAACCGCAGGTGTTCCAATAACCCCAGGCGATATTCCTGTGCACGTTGCGAAAATTTGTTCTTTTATGCAAGAAGACTGGGGCATAGAGCATTACGGCTACCCGGCAACCGAATGGCTCACATGGGCCAGCGGTCACAAACTCCAAGTGCTGGCAGAGGACGTTCGGTCTTTGCTTGAAAACCCAAAGCCGCACCAATCCAGTCTGGAGTTAGCAGAATGAGGGCTTTGGCAGAGCGCGCTACAACCAGGAAGACCACATCCGCACCGCACACGGCGGTTAGCGGGCGGGGTTTGAGAAGATGAAGTAAAGGTTCGTGAGTCAGGAGAAGGGAACGGTGGCCACTTACAAACAGATTCAAATCTGGGTTAAACAAAACTACGGCTTCACGCCGAAAACTTGCTGGATCGCACACGTCAAAGAGATGAGCGGGTTGCCGGTGCGTAAAGCGCCTAACCGCCGCGGCGCTGAACGGGTGTACCTTTGTCCGCCGGACAAGGTAGCACCCATTCGTGCCGCCTTGCGGCATTTTGGGATGATAAAGTGACGGAGGAGGAAACATGGAA
Organism: Gammaproteobacteria bacterium; assembly: GCA_003696665.1. Lineage (NCBI taxonomy): Bacteria > Pseudomonadati > Pseudomonadota > Gammaproteobacteria > Gammaproteobacteria bacterium. The sequence continues at coordinate 1,887 of RFGJ01000067.1, forward strand.
GCCCGTAATCGAACATTGCCTGCCTGGTTTACGCGCGTTCAGACACGCCAAATTATGCTGCCCCGCTTTCAACGCATGGAAGCGTGGGGGTACAGAGAAATCACAGACCTGCTCGAAGCGGTGTTGCGTGGGTTGCCTATTGGCTCCGTGCTGATCCTTGAGGTAGGGGATGAAATACCATTTGTATGTCGCCCTATAGCAAGTGCGCCTCACACAGGAGAGCGGGTCACGGAATTGTTGCTGGATGGTCAGCAACGCCTCACGGCAATCTGGCGTGCCTTGCACAACAACTACGAAGAACGCACCTATTACATCAGAATCACATCCAATGACTCGGATGATGAGCCAGAAGTAGTATCCCAAAGTCGCTGGTACAAGAACGGACGCCGATATCCCATCTGGGCAGATGACCCGAGCGCTTGTTGGGAGAAACGTCTGGTACCGATTCATCTTCTGCGGCCTGACGCTGAAGCCGAAATC
>RFGJ01000068.1 GCA_003696665.1 Gammaproteobacteria bacterium
CGCATCCGACACACCTCCATCAATTTGATGGTGCGTTCTTCGACCCCTTTTGCCCCATCGATGACCATCAGCGCCGAGTCGACCGCAGTCAGTGTGCGATAGGTATCTTCAGAGAAATCTTCGTGTCCTGGTGTATCGAGTAAGTTGATAATATGGTCCCGGTAGGGAAACTGCATGACCGAAGTGGTGATGGAAATACCCCGCTGCTTTTCCATCTCCATCCAGTCACTCGTGACATGCTTCCCCGATTTTTTTGCTTTTACCGTGCCCGCCACTTGCACGGCGCGACCATGCAAAAGCAACTTCTCGGTGATTGTGGTCTTCCCCGCATCCGGGTGACTGATAATGGCAAAGGTGCGTCGCTTGGCAATTTCCGGCGGCAATTGACTCATGGCTACAAGGATCTCAGCTCAACAAAGGCGCGAATTATAGCCCGCTTCCGACACAAGTGCACAGGTCATCAGAAGTGCAGTTTCGCGCCCGTCGGCGGTGGGGTAATAATTTGGGCGCTGACCAACCACCTCAAAACCAAATTTTCGATACAGATGAATGGCGGCTTGATTGGACGCTCGCACTTCAAGCAAGAGACTGCGCAACTCACATAGCTTTGCCTGCTGGACAAAATGAGACATTAGCAAAGTGCCGTACCCGCGGCCCTGATAGGTGGGTGACACACATAGATTCAACAAGTGGCCTTCATCATGAATGACTTGAAATACATAATAGCCGATCAAGGCATCGTGTAAGAACGCCCCGTAGGCGAAATGACCAGATTGCCGCAGCGTTTGTTCAATCAGTGTTAAAGACCAAGGATGCTGGTGAGCGCTTTGCTCAATCGCCGCCATGCTTGCGGCTTCCTCAACATGCAGTTCACGAATCTTCGCTTCAAACATCAACTAGGTCCTGCCAAAGCGGCCGCCCACCACGACAAAAGCGTTCGACGTCAACCTCTATCTCACGCTGCGGCAAAATAATTCGAACGCTATCCATTTGGTTGCCAGATACGGCTATGGAATAGTCGTGGCCGCCTACCGCCACCACCACGTCTTGCAAAAAGGTTGGCTTTGGCAATTCAACGCCGTCCGGCACCAATAGGGTCACGTCCGCCTCCGGTGAACGCCGAAGCCATTTCACATCGACACCACGTCGGCGCCAGATGGTCAGTCCGAGCCCCTTAAGTGCCCAATGTTGTGTGTCCGTCAATGTCCATGTCATGAGACAAGGCTACGTAAATCGTCGTCGGTGACCTCGTGTTTTTCGTCCGCCATCGCTTTGAATTTTTTGAATGCGGCAAGCAAGGCGTCGTCAGAATCAAATTCAATTCCTAACTCTCGCATACGCGTCCGAAATGCATTTCGGCCGGAATGTTTGCCGAGCACCATCTTGTTATGCGCCCAGCCGACATCCTCAGCCCGCATAATTTCGTAGGTTTCACGATGTTTCAGCACGCCATCTTGGTGAATGCCAGATTCATGCGCAAAAGCATTGGCTCCGACGATTGCCTTATTCGGCTGAACGGGAAATCCTGTAATTTCAGACACCAACCTCGAAGTTGGCACAATATACTGTGTTGCAATACGGGTATCGACTTGGAAAAGATCCTGACGCGTGCGAAGCGCCATCACGATTTCCTCAAGCGAGGCGTTACCGGCACGTTCCCCAATCCCGTTGATCGTACATTCGACTTGACGTGCGCCATTACGAACCGCCGCCAGCGAGTTCGCCACAGCCAAGCCAAGGTCATTATGGCAATGGACTGAGAACACAGCTTTATCCGAATTGGGAATCGTTTCAATGAGGCGCCGAATCGTCTCGCCAAACTGTTCCGGAATCGCATAACCAACGGTGTCAGGAATATTAATCGTCGTGGCGCCTGCCGCAATCACCTGCTCAATGATTCGACACAGAAAGTCAAACTCAGACCGACCAGCATCCTCACAGGAAAACTCGACATCGTCGGTAAACTTTCGCGCAAGCTTGACCGCGTGCACAGCCTGCTCGATGACTTTTTCCGGCGCCATTTGTAACTTGTACTGCATATGAATCGGCGACGTGGCGATAAAGGTATGGATACGCCGCTGTTGTGCCGGTGCCAATGCTTCTGCCGCCACCTCAATGTCCTTATCAAGGGCGCGCGACAAACTACATACTGTCGAGTCTTTAATGTTTTCCGCCACGGCTTTGACCGCGTCAAAATCCCCTGGGCTGGCGATGGCAAATCCGGCTTCAATCACGTCCACACGCATTTTTTCAAGCATCCGGGCCACTTCAACCTTCTCATCTCGATTCATGCTGGCACCGGGAGATTGCTCGCCATCCCTCAACGTCGTATCAAAAACGATTACGCGATCATTGCTCATGGTAGACACCTCATTCATCAACTTCTTATCCGATCTTAACGCCGCTTATCCCAACAAACAAAACAATTGTACCGAGAGCGCCTAGTGGTAAGACCTCTTAATCCCTCGACACGGTAGGTAGCAAGCGGCCAAGACAATGTTCATACACGATGGCCGTTTCAACGTGTTTGACTGCCGCATTCGACGTGAAAACGCGATAGATAAAATCCCGTAGATGCTCGGCATCTCCAACCGCCACATGGACAAAAAAATCGTTTTCCCCGCCCATATGATACAGCGATAACACTTCCCGGTTGAGCAGTACCTCGTCCCGAAATCGACGAAATGCTTCCGCCGTATGATGATTTAATTGAATAGCGACAATGGCTTGCATATTCACGCCGATGGCTTTTAAGTCGATCTGGGCACGAATTGCCCGCAGTACGCCACTTTCTTTCAAGCGTCGAACGCGCTCAAGCGCTGTCGACGGCGCGATACCCACTCGGCTCGCAAGCGCTTTGTTGGAAATCGCCCCTTCCCGGTACATGACTGCCAATATTTGCAGATCGATGGCATCTAATGAACGACGCATACAAACCTCTTTGGTGCAACAAAATATCTTTGGAATTTACCAGCACTTGTGCCGCAAAGCATTGTCATTTTTAAGCCAACCTGCTCACGTTTTCAAAAGGATATGTTATGCTTGCCGCCGTTCGCTCAAATATGTGGAGGCATTGAGCATGCGCGTTGCCATACACGGCATGGGGCGCATCGGTCGCGCACTGGCACGTCAAATTTTGCAATCGGCTGACAATGCATTCGAACTGGTCGCGGTCAATGACCTTGCCGCAGCCACACAAATCGTGCATCTATTGCAATTTGATTCCGTTCATGGCCGTTTTGAAAAAGCCATGACATTGCATGAAGACGGCGAATCACCATGGATCAAATGCGCATCGCATACTATACGCTGTCTGTCCGAAAAAGACGTGCACAATCTACCATGGCGCGATCTCGCCATTGATCTTGTCTTCGACTGCACCGGAGTTTGTCATTCCGCTAATGACGCCTCGCCTCATTTAGCCGCTGGCGCCAAGCGTATCTTGCTGTCGTATCCAACGTATCACGCAACGGATCCAACCATTATTTACGGGTTTAATCACGATACAATCCCCCCTGAAGCGCCCATCGTATCTGCCGCTTCATGCACCTCAAACTGTGTGGTGCCAGTGTTGGACGTATTGCATCGCGAGTTTGGTGTTCAGAGTGCCCACAGTACGACCATCCATGCCGCGATGAATGACCAGTCGGTCACCGACAGTTATGCCAACAATTTGCGACAGGCGCGGGCAGCTTCAGCGTCCTTGATACCGGTTGATACGGCACTGGCACGTGGCGTGATTCGTTTTTTCCCTCACTTACAGGGGAAATACGCCGCGGCTGCGGTCAGAATTCCGACGTTAAATGTCTCCGCCATCGATCTCAAAGTCTTCGTCAGCCGGAAGGTGACACAGACGCGCTTGCTTGAAGTGCTTGCCTCAGCTTGCCAAACACAATATCGAACTATCATCCATATGACCCAGCAGCCGTTGGTGTCTATCGATTTTTTACAGGACACCCATTCAGTTATTGTTGACGCCACGCAAACCCAGATTTTCGACGCAGGGCGACAGCTTCGTTTACTGCTTTGGTTCGATAATGAATGGGCGTATGCATGTCGCATGTTAGATGTCGCCAGGTATTGGAACACCATCACCACAACAATGGAGCAAGGTTATGATTGATGTGGATTTGCTGGTTGATGCCCGCTGGCTTTTGCCTATTCGACCAGAACACCGAGTGTTAGAAAACCATTCTGTGGTGGTCAAAGGCAGTCGAATTCTCGACGTCTTGCCCATCCAAAGGGCGCGGCAAAAGTACCGCGCAAAATCGGAAAAAGCGTTAATGCAGCATGTGGTCATGCCCGGCCTGATCAATATGCACGGACATAGCGCCATGACCTTGCTGCGCGGCTATGCCGATGATCTACCGCTGCCCACCTGGCTGGCAGAACATATCTGGCCAGCGGAACAGAAATATGTCCGAGAAGATTTTGTTGAGGTTGGCACGCGCCTCGCGGTCGCCGAAATGATTCGTTCGGGTACCACCTATATCAACGACATGTATTTCTTTCCGGACATCGCTGCACAAGTCTACAGCGAGTGCGGTTTTCGTGCGACCATAGGCCTTGTAGTGCTGTCATTCCCCACAGCGTGGGCCAAAGATACGGATGAATACCTCCACAAGGGATTACAGTTGGTTGACGAATACAAAAACCACGCTTTTATTAAAACCGCCTTTGCACCGCACGCGCCCTACACAGTGGATGATGCCACCTTTGAAAAAGTCGTAACCTATGCGCAGGAACTGAATCTGCCCATTCATATTCATGTCCATGAAACGGAAACTGAAGTTGGTGATTCCATCTCCCAATACGGCATGAGGCCACTCGAACGCCTTGAACAGTTGGGCGTGCTCGGCCCGACTACGATAGCCGTCCACTTAACGCAAATCGTCGAAGATGATCTGGCCCGGCTGCACAAGCACGGTGTGCATGCCGTGCACTGCCCCGAATCCAACATGAAGCTGGCCAGTGGTGCCTGCCCAGTGACACGCCTTATGGCCCACAATATCAATGTGTGTCTCGGCACCGACGGGGCTGCGTCAAACAATGATCTCGATATGTTTGGCGAAATGCGCTGTGCCGCACTGCTCGCCAAATTGACGGCTGGCCAACCCGATGCCCTGCCTGCCGGTCAGGTGATTGAAATGGCAACCATCAACGCGGCGCGGGCAATCGGTCTGGACAAGGACCTCGGTAGCCTCGAACCTGGCAAGTACGCAGATCTCATTGCCATCAACATGTCTGACATAAGCACCCAACCCATGTACAATCCCATGTCACATGTCGTCTACAGTATGAATCGACAGCAAGTGACGCACGCCTGGATTGGCGGCCACTGCGTGATGAATGAACGACAGCTGACAACGATCGATGAACAACATTTGTGCCATGCCGTGACGCAATGGCAGAAAAAGGTGGGGAGCAATCGATGACTGCCGGAACTGCCAATATTGACAAGCGCGAAATCGAAAAATTTGAGGCCATGGCAGCGCAATGGTGGGACCCTGACGGCCCATGCCGACCACTGCATGAAATCAACCCAGCGCGCAAAGAATTCATCCTAACCCATACCGGCCCTATGCGTGGTCGACGCCTGCTAGACGTTGGATGTGGTGGCGGAATTTTTACAGAGTCGATGGCCCAAACGGGCGCCTTAGTCACTGGCATCGACGCCGCAGAAGAGTCCATTCAGGTCGCACGCCTCCATGCAGCAGAACAAAACCTGTCAATCGACTATGTTCATACGCATGCCGAAGCTTTTGTTGAGCGCCATACGGCAAGTTTTGACGTTGTAACCTGCCTTGAACTGCTAGAACATGTGCCAGATCCGTGTTCACTGATCGCAGCCTGTCAGCAGTTGGTTCGCCCTGGTGGCTGGGTCTTTTTCTCTACTATCAACCGAACCCCAAAAGCCTATGTCAAAGCCATTCTGGGGGCGGAGTATTTATTGAAACTGCTGCCCAAAGGCACCCATGATTACGAAAAATTCATCCGGCCCTATGAATTGGTCAAGGCATGCCATCAGGCGCAACTAGAACCCGTGAGCGCCAAGGGATTGCAATATAATCCCCTGACTCGAAAAGCCTGGCTGGATGACGACATCAGTGTCAATTACTTGTTGGCGGCACGGCGTCCAAACGATGCCTGATCGCGCTATTTTTTTTGATCTCGATGGCACTCTGGTCGATACCGCGCCCGATCTTGCGCAGGCGCTGAACGATTTGTTAGGCCAATATCGCTTGCCGAAACTGCCGCAATCATCGATTCGGCCATATATTTCAAAAGGTGCGCAAGGACTTATCCAATTGGCTTTTGCCAACACACCACATTCTGACGTGCGCTCGCTTAGCGAGCGGTTGGTGGCGCACTATCAGCGCCTTGACCATCGCCGTGCTCGCCTGTTTGCTCCATGGCCTGCACTACTTGAGCAGGCACCAGCCACCGTGTTAGGCATCGTGACCAACAAACCCAGAGCGTTAACGGAACGGCTGCTGTACGTGCTCGAACTTGAAAAATATTTTTCCGTGGTGATTTGCGGGGATGATCACGCCGAACAAAAACCAAACCCGCTTCCACTCCTGAAAGCAGCGGAAAGACTGGGCATTGAACCACAACACTGTCTATACATTGGTGATGCAAAAACGGATATGATCGCCGCACAAGCCGCAGGCATGCGCCCTGTCCTCGCAAGCTGGGGGTATTTTTTACCCAAACAGCCGGAAATAGAACGCTGGCCTTACCAACAGGCCTTATGTGAAGACAAGCGCGCAACAGACTATTGCGTCAATTGGCTCAATGGCCTAGATTGTCTGTCAGTCGAATGACCTTCATTAGAACCATGAGCACAGATTTTATTGCGATCTACCCAAATGTCTTGTCCGCCGAATTGTGCGAACAAATCATCACCAAATTTGAAAAAAGTCCCCACCGACAGCCGGGCGTGACGGGACATGGCATCGATCCAGAAAAAAAACGAAGTCAAGACATTACCATTTCACGGCTTCCAGAATGGCAAGCAGTTCAGGACACGCTGCTGCAACAGACTTATCACTATGTGCGCGATTATGTTCTCCAACATCCATTCCTGCTGGTCGGTGCCCTGTCACCAAAAGTGCTCGACCCGGACACACAAAAACCGGTCTCGCTGACCGTCGACAATTTCGAACGCCTAGGCGAACACTACATCGATCACCTTTTGCCCATGATGTACCGCTTTGGCTATCTCAATGTCCAAAAATACACCAAAAACCATGGTGGTTATCCGCATTGGCATTCCGAAATCTACCCACAGGATCAATCCTGCGAAAGCTTGCACCGCGTTCTGCTATTTATGTATTACTTAAATGACGTGTCAGAAGGCGGAGAAACCGAATTTTTTTATCAAAAAAAGAAAATTCCACCCACACAGGGCACCCTCGTCATCGCTCCTGCCGACTTCACTCATACCCACCGCGGAAACACTCCTGTCTCCAACGACAAATATATCGTGACTTCGTGGATTTTGTTTAACCGCGCTGAGCAAATTTTCGGCCAAAAATAAATTGCGCTCATTACCTAGCGCACTTAAACGCACGATAACCGCGGCGCGTTTTTTTTCATTTCGCCAAATCGTACTACACTTTATCACAACAACGATACTCAAGACTGTGTAGAACGAGCATGCCTAAATTTCTGTCACTTGTCCTATCAATCATTTTTACCGCCATAACCTGGGGAGATGAATTCACAATTGACTGGGTGACAGATATACAAAGCGTGGCCAAAGGTGGCATTGACCGCGGCACAGAATTGCCCTCATTGTTGACGTTAAGTGTCGACTCAGGCGAGAACGAAGCGGCGGGACAATGGTACATCTCTGCCATTGCCACTTTTGGCGGTGACCCAAGTGAACATATCGGCGATTTGCAGGTCACCAGTAATGTCGAAGCCCATAACACCGCACGTATCTATGAGTTATGGTACGCACGCAGTTTTGGCGCCAACCATCTGTTATTTGGCTTACATGATCTCAACAGCGAATTTCAAGTCCTCGACGCTGCTGGGCTTTTTCTAAACAGTTCATTTGGCGTGACGCCGGAATTGTCACAAACTGGCCCATCCATCTACCCGGAGCTCGCGCTAGGGGTTCGTTGGAAGCGGGAGATTGATGCCCATCATCACATTTTGACCGCCGTCTATGATGGAGTGGTCGGCCAACCGGGGCATCCCAATGGCAACCACATCCACCTCGGTGGCAAGGACGGCCTACTGGCAATCAGTGAATGGCAATACCACCCGCAAGGTGACGTCGACGAGTCGACCGGAAAAATCGCACTCGGTCTCTGGCGCCGTACCACCAATTGGGAAGATATTCAGGGCCGGACACAGACAAGCGCCAGTGGGCTCTACGCTTTGGCCGAAGGCCGCTTCGTGGTGCCAGGCACCGGTAGGCCAATGGATGCCTTTATACAAATTGGTCGGCGCTTCGAACACAGTGATATGCTTGAGGGCTATTTCGGGGCTGGCCTCAACCTGCATAATCCGTTCAACTTATCACAAGCCAATATTTTGGGAGTCGCTATTGCCCACGCACGCACAAGCCGTGCCTACCGCGAATCAAACACCGACTTAGCCTCTGGTGAAACGACGCTTGAGCTGACCTGGGTGTTTGAGGTCACTGACTGGCTGCAATTACAACCGGATATCCAATGGATTCGCTACCCTTCCGCCAATCGCGCCATAGACAATGCCTTGGCGGTGGGGCTACGTATTGCTTTGAGCTACTAAAGATTCGCACGTAATGCGCGATAAACACGATAACACGGTTAGAACACGGAGATTTGCCCATGAAAGCCTTCTTATCGCGACTGCCGCTTATCCGCACCATTAAATGGGCTGGCCTGTTTTATCTGGTAATGGCCATTGTGTCCGAAGGTTTCGTGACCTACATCGACTCACTCGAAAACAAAACCGACCATAGGCTTGAGATTTTAACCAAAATTAACTTATTGTCTAAAGAGCTGAAATACGAAACGACCCAAGTGCAGCAATTTCTGACCGATGCTGCCTTGACCGGCAATCAAGACGCCATTGACGAAGCTCAAGCACACGCCGACATCGCCAACACTATTCTGAACAAGTACAAGCAGGCCAAGGTGGTGCCCAATACCCTAATGGATGAATTGACAACTGCGCTGATAATGCAAAAGAAAGTTGGTTTGAAAATGCAGGGGGCCTATGGCGTCAGCCGCGCGCAAGGCAATGAAGTGATGGCTGAATTTGACGAAGTCTCTGACCAAATTGTCGATTTGGTCAACAAGATTTCGGATACAATCACGCAACAATACAACACAGTGGCGCAACAAGCGGTGACATATGAACAATTGACAGAAAAAATAAAAAACACGACATTGATGCTCGCCATGGTCACGGCGCTCCTCATTTTCTGGCTGGTCTACATGAAACTTCGTGATGGACTCGTGCCCATGCTCCGTGCCATTGAAGATTTGAAAAAAGGCAATCGCGATCTGAGAAAACGCCTCAAAATTGAAGGCAAAGGGCTAATCAACAAAACCGCACAGGAACTCAATCAGTTTTTACAACAAATCGATGAACTGGTCGGCACCGTAATTAACGCCGCCCTTCGCTTGCATTCTGAGATGACACGGGTCGTAAAACTTTCATCGGAAAATGAAGCCGCGATGCAAACGGTGCAAGATCATACCGACCAGGTGGCAACGGCCATCTATGAAATGGCAGCCACCGTCAAAGAAGTGGCCAAACATTCCGAAGCAGCCCGTATCAGTGCCGAAGCAGCTGCAGATGCCGCCAATCAAGGCCGCATTGTGGTCGACAATAGTGTGCATATTATCGAAGGCGTAGCGCAACAAATTCAAAGTGCCACGGACGAAATCAATCAGCTTGCTGAGGACAGCGCGCAAATTGGCGAAATTTTGAATGTTATTCGTGGCATTTCCGATCAGACCAACTTATTGGCCCTCAATGCAGCCATTGAAGCCGCCCGTGCCGGAGAAGCGGGACGTGGATTTGCCGTGGTGGCCGACGAAGTGCGCACCTTGGCATCTCGTACGCAAGAATCGACTGAAGAGATTCAGCAGGTAATCGAAAAACTACAAAAACGCATCAGCCAAGCCGTGGCCACCATGCAGCGCACGACAGAAGAAAGCAATCAAGTGATCGCTGAGTCCGAGAATACCCGAAAAGCGCTTGGAAATATCGAACAGGCCATTCACAAAATGACTGAGATGAATTTCCAAATCGCTACGGCAGCGGAAGAACAGGCCACAGTCGCCGAAGAGATCAACCGAAATGTCAGCAATTTGGCCTCGCTCGCGACCAAAACGCTCGAGAACTCGACAGCCAGCAAAGTGGCCACAAATGCGGCGCGTTCCCATGCCACAGAAGTCCACTCGTTAATGACGCTGTTTAAGTCTAGTTATGTGAAGGATAATCTGGATCCTACAGAAATTTCGACCTGGCACGACGGCTTTCTTGTCAACGTGCAAAAAATCGACTCGCAACACAAAGGCCTGTTTGATGCTATGAATGCCCTTTTCAAGGAGCTGCACGGCGATCGAAAGCACCTGGACACTCAAGTTCACCGCTTTGTTCAACTTGCGAGACAACATTTGCATGACGAAGAGATTCTTATGGAAAAAGCGGGCTACCGTGACACCGAAGCTCATAAACAGATTCATCGGAAATTACTTGCCGATTTGGACGAATTAGTGTCTAGGTATGAGCGGGACCCAAACGACGAGAATCTCGTCAAGATCATTTTCTTCCTCAAGGAATGGCTCATTCAACATATCTATCAAGTGGATAAACAATATGCCGACGCCATGCATGCCGCCGGCATCCATTGATGGGGGCTAGCGGCAACAAAAAGGGCGATCATGTCATCGCCCTTTTTGTTTTGTCTCAGCTGGCAGCTCAATAACTTACGGCTGAGGTCCCGCCTGAACAATGCGCTCATCAACAGTGAATTTAGCAAAATTCTCGGCAAACATTCGAGCCAATTCTCGTGCTTTGGCCCAATAAGCCTCCTCATCCTGCCATGTTTTCACCGGAACCAACAACCGACTGTCTACTCCAGGCACGGTAACCGGTACGTCAAGGTTGAGCACCGGGATATGCTCGGTTGGCACATCGCGCAAGGCGCCGGTTTGAATGGCCTTGATGACTGCACGCGTCGTCGGAATGCTAAAGCGCGCCCCACCTTCGCCATAGGCTCCGCCACTCCAACCGGTATTGACCAAATACACATCGGCGTCGGCCTCTTCTATTCGCTTCATCAACAGATCGGCGTACACCCGCGCAGGTCGTGGGAAAAATGGCGCCCCGAAACAGGTTGAGAATGTGGTCTTGATACCGCTCCCGGATCCCATTTCTGTCGAACCCACCAAGGCAGTGTAACCAGACAGGAAATGATAGGCGGCGGCCTCTTTGGACAACTTGGCCACCGGCGGCAAAACACCAAACAAATCACACGTGAGGAAAATTACAGCATTCGGTTCTCCCGCTCGATTTTCCGGCACGCGCTTTTCAATGAAATCACGCGGATACGCCGCGCGCGTATTTTGCGTCAATGAGGCATCCGAATAATCCGGTGTATTGTTTTCGCCGGTCAACACCACATTTTCCAAAATCGTACCGCGCTGGATGGCATTCCAAATCACCGGCTCGTTCTTTTCACTCAAATCAATGCACTTGGCATAGCAGCCGCCTTCGATATTAAATACGGTGCCGACGCCCCAACCATGCTCATCATCACCAATGAGATAACGTTCCGGATCGGCTGACAAGGTAGTTTTGCCCGTGCCCGACAAGCCAAAGAACAAACTCACATCCCCTTGCTCACCCACATTCGCGGCACAATGCATGGGCAGTACATCCTCTTCCGGCAACAAGAAATTTTGTACCGAAAACATGGCCTTTTTCATTTCACCGGCATAACGCATGCCGGCAATCAAAACTTTACGCTGTTTGAAATTAATGATGACGCAACCATCCGAATTGGTACCGTCACGCTCTGGCACACACTCAAACGCCGCGTTATTCAGCACCGTCCATTCGGCTTTGGCGTCCGGATTAAATACATTGGGGCGAACGAACAGATTCTTGGCAAAGAGCGCTTGCCATGCCGTTTGCGTTTTCACACGCACGGGCAAATAGTATTTTGGGTCATCGCCAACGTGCAGCTCGTTTTCAAAGTAGCCATCCTGTTCCGCTAGATGGGCTTCAACGCGCTGCCAGAGAGCGTCAAACTTTTCTTCTGGGAATGGACGATTCACCGCGCCCCATTCTATCGCCTCGCGCGTCGTTTCTTCCTCAACAATGTAACGATCCGCCGGCGACCGTCCAGTCCGTTTTCCAGTTGTGACCACCAGCGCGCCGTTGTCAGCTAAGACGCCCTCACCACGCTCGAGCGCCAGTTGAATGAGTTCATCCGATGCCAAGTTACGAAATACTTGAGTTTGTGAAATAGCCATAACAAAAATACCTTAATGCTTGCTGAGAAAATCGGGGTCGCTGGAATGGCGAGTTTATACACCTTTTGCGCGAAAAACGCAAAAATGACTTAGGAACGTTTGCGTTTTCTTTCACGTTTTTTCACGTGTTTGATCAACCGCCGGCGTTTTTTCAATTGACGTTCGGTCAACGCATTGCGACGGCCCGCAAAGGGATTCTCGTGTGACTTGAACTCGAACCGTATTGGCGTCCCCACCAAGCCAAGTTTGGCCCGGTAAAAGTTTGAAAGATAACGCTGATAGGATAACGGCAACTCATTGGTCAAATTACCGTGCACCACAATCAGTGGTGGGTTGTGGCCTCCCGGGTGCGCCATACGTAACTTAATGCGATGGCCGCGCACCATCGGCGGCGCGTGTTTGAATTGCGCTTCCTGTAACCATTCTGTTAAGGTGCGTGTTGTCATTTTCACAAAAGCGGAGCGATAAGCTGCCTCGACCGCATCGAACAGCAGTCCAACGCCAGTCCCATGTAACGCAGAAATTGTTTTGACTTCGGCGTAACTGACAAATTGCAGTCGTAAGTCAATGGTGTCCTTGACTGCCCGCTTTTGATCCTCGTCCAGACCATCCCACTTATTGACGGCAATCACCAGACTGCAGCCGGCATTGACCACATGGCCAAGCAAATGCAAATCTTGCTCGGTCACACCCTCACGTGCATCCATAACAAAAATCACGACATGAGCATCTTCAACAGCTTGCAACGTTTTGATGACCGAGAATTTCTCAACACTTTGTTTCACGCGCGCACGGCGGCGGACGCCCGCTGTGTCAATCAACGTGTAGTGCTGCCCTCGCCGGGACATATCAATATAGATACTGTCTCGCGTCGTCCCAGGATGGTCATAAACCACCACGCGCTCTTCACCGAGCATACGGTTCACCAATGTCGATTTGCCCACATTCGGGCGGCCGACAATCGCAACCCGAATTTTTTCCACACTCGACGCATCTGAATTTGTCGTATCTTCCGCTGTGTCCTCCGAAGCGTTTGTGACGCAATCAGGCAAAAGGGCAAAGAGCGCTTTCATCAAAGCACGAATGCCTCGCTTATGCGCCGCCGCAATCGGGTACACCTCGCCCAACCCAAGTGAATAAAACTCGGCAAGCGCCACATCAGGGTTCAATCCATCAATCTTGTTGGCGGCCAAAACAGTGGGTTTGCCCAGATTTCGCAAATTGTCAATGACAAAATTGTCCGCCGCAGACAGTCCTGTTCTAGCATCTACAAGCATGACGACAACATCGGCCTCCTCGGCCGCTTTCAAGGACTGCTGTGCCATTTTTTGATCGAGGCCGACTTCTTCGCCTGTAATTCCACCAGTATCAACGAGAATAAAGCGACGTCCCAGATATTCTGCCGTCCCATACTGTCTATCTCGCGTCAACCCAGGCAAATTGGCCACGATGGCATCACGGCTACGCGTCAGTTGATTGAACAAGGTTGACTTGCCCACGTTGGGGCGGCCCACCAACGCGATGACCGGCATCCGCCGGTCATCCCTCACGTTCAGTTTATCGTCATCCGCGATCATTTATACGTCGGCTCCGGTCCTTCAAAAACCACCACATCACCATCACGTGTTTGAGCGATCAAGTACCGACCTGATACAGTCAGTGGCCCGGCCAAACCATCAGAATCTGTCTGGTATTGCAGGACAAAATGGCCATCAGAGACATCCATCCAATGCAAATAACCTTCATAGTCGCCCACCACCACATAGTCACCGACGACCACTGGCGCGGTGAGCTGACGATACGTCAGGGCTGGCTGGTTCCATAAGGTACTGCCGCTGTTGCGATCAAGCGCTCGAATCACATCTTCGGACGTCACAACAAAAAGACGCCGCCCGTCTGTTGCCAAATCTTGATAGGCTGACATTTCCCGTTGCCAAATCGGCCGACCACTGCGCAGATCCAACGCCGCCAAGTTGCCATTGTAGCTCACAGCGTACACCACCTCACCGACAAGAAGCGGCTTGGTATCCATGTCAACAATCCGTTCAAGCTCCGAACGTCCAACCGCTTTGGCAACCTGATGCTCCCAAATCAAACGACCATCTTTGAGCAGAAACAAACTAATTTTGCCGGTATCAAATCCGCAGATCACTGCCCCATGGGCAATCACGGGCCGGCTGGTGCCTCGCAACGTAAGCACTGGAACCGTCTTATCGTAAAACCAGAGACGCTTGCCAGTTTTGCTGTCTAAAGCAAACAATTTACCATCATTCGTACGAACAACGACTGCGCCCTCACCGATGGCAGCCGGGACGATGACTTCGCTAGAAACCAAATTGCGCCACACCACCTTTCCGTTTTGCGCATCTAGGGCGATGACGTCGCCATCGTTACCACTCACCACCACCAAGTCATCACCGGCCGCCACGCCAGAACGAATGGGCTGTCCAAGATCAACAGACCAAACTTCCTTGCCTTCTGTGAGGGAAAAAGCGGCGACAGTGCCATTGCTGCCCGCAACAAACACCTTCCCATTTTCCACCGCAGGGCTCATTCGACTGGCAATGCTTTCGTTCACCGCATCGGTCGCACGCCGCCACAAAGGCTTAATGTCAAGTTCCGTACGAATCTCCGGTACCGGAGACGGCGTAATTTCATCGTCATCGGAACCGGAACAGGCAACAAGCCCAAGTGCAGCTACGGCGAGACTCAAAACGCGCCAGTTCATTCTTGCTCCTTGACAACTTCAGTAGCAGGTTTGGTATCCGCCAACTTATATCGAAGCGCCGTTGGCACCAGCCCTTGAATCGCATCCACAGCCTTTTGATATTCAACATGCGCTTTTTCGCTATCGCCTTGCGCCAGATAGATATCGCCGCGAATTTCAGAAAAAAGCGGGGCAAAATCACCCTCTTCCTTGACCTGAAGTGTCTGTAGTGCCGCATCAAACGATTGACGTGCCATTTGTACTCGAGCCAATCGAGCTCGCGCAATGTGCTCAATCAATGGGTGTGCTGGCTTGGCCACCACGCGGCTGAGCAAGCCTTCGGCCACTTGCAAGTCGTTATCTTCTACCGCCTTCTTGGCACTAGCTAAGGCCAGCAAATTTTCATAGGCAATGTGTTTCGATTTTTCAGAAAATGTGTCTACGATTTCAGGCAGTTTGTCAGCTGGCACATAGCTTAGCTGCGCGATCGCCGCATCAAAGTTCACCGATGCCTGAACCTTGTGTTCAACCTGTTTCGCGCGATACCACTTCACCCCAAAAATCACCGCAATGCCCAATACGATACCCAAGGCAATAGAAGGCCCGTTGCGTTTCAGCCAATTCTTTACGGCTTCAACTTGTTGTTCTTCTGTGACGTAGACTTCCACTTTTCAAATCCTCATTGATTGTTGTGAATTAACCACATGGAATGCTTTTCAAAATCTCCGGCAAAGCCTCATAGGCAAAGGTTTGCTGCGGCCGAGTCCCATCCATAAACTTGACACTGACACAGCCAGATCGCCACTCGTCCTCACCCACAATGAGCGCAACACGTGCGCCCAGCTTGTCAGCACGCTTCATTTGCCGCTTGAAGCCACCACCACCGCAATGCAGCCGCAACCGAAGCTCTGGACACAAGTTGCGGATTTTCTCGGCTATGACCAGTTTGTGGGCTTCGGGTTCCGCTCCGGCCACAATCAAATACGCATCGACCGGTGTTAAATAATGCTCATCCACCAACGACAGCGCTTCAAGCAACAAAACCACGCGCTCCATACCCAGGCCGAAACCAACGGCCGGCACCGATTTCCCCCCGAGCATGTGCACCAGTCCATCGTAGCGACCGCCGCCACACACTGTGCCCTGTGCACCAAGTGAATCCGTCATCCATTCAAATACAGTACGATTGTAATAATCTAACCCGCGCACGAGACGCGGATTGACGACAAACTCGATCCCGGCGTCATTCAATATAGACTGTAGTTCAGCAAAGTGGCGTGCCGATTCCGTATCCAATGCGTCTAGGATGCTCGGTGCCCCAGCAATGACTTCCTGCATTTCTGGCACCTTACTGTCAAGTATGCGCAGCGGATTCGTCTCTAAACGACGTCGACTATCCTCATCCAACGCCTGATAGTGAGCGCGGAAATAATCGACCAGTTGCTCACGATATTTCTGGCGTGCCTCGTTGGCGCCCAGGGAGTTCAGATGGAGCGTGACATGGTCTTGCAAGCCCAAGTTTTGCCACAAACGTGCCGTCATCAGGATGACTTCGGCATCAATATCTGGGCCTTCTAAGCCAAACGCTTCGACGCCAAACTGATGAAATTGACGATACCGTCCTTTTTGTGGCCTTTCGTAACGAAAGACAGGCCCCATATACCACAAACGCTGCTCTTGGTTGTGAAGCAACCCATGTTCTATCGCAGCACGCACGGTACCAGCAGTGCCTTCTGGCCGCATGGTCAAACTATCACCATTGCGGTCATTGAAGGTATACATTTCCTTTTCAACGATGTCGGTTGCTTCACCAATGCCTCGGAGGAAGAGTTCTGTCCTTTCCAGGATAGGTGTGCGAATTTCCACATAGCCATAAGCATCAGCCACTGCCCTCAGCTGTGCTTCAAGGTAACGCCAAGCACCACTTTCGCTTGGCAAAATATCGTTCATTCCGCGAATGCCGTTAATCACAATCGTCCCCAAAATTGAATTATTCAGCGGTTGGCGTTGGTTTTACGTCGATGTCGATGGCTTGTGCTCGCAATGATTTAAGACGTGCCACTTGCTCACGAATCCTCTGTTCCAGAACATCCACAAGCGTTGCGTTGTCCACGCGCTCAGCCAGCTCACCATCCACATAAAGCAAACTGCGCTTTCGTCCGCCAGTCAGCCCCAACGTCACCTCCTTGGCTTCACCAGGGCCATTGACCACACAACCGATGACCGCCACATCAATTGGCTCAAGGATATCTTCTAGACGCGATTCCAGTGCGTTGACCGTGCCGATGACATCAAACTCTTGACGTGAGCAGCTCGGGCACGCGATCAAATTTATCCCGCGACTTCGCAATCCCAACGCTTTGAGTATATCGAAACCAACCTTCACTTCATGCGCAGGATCCGTGGCCAAAGAAACGCGCAGCGTATCGCCAATGCCCTCCGACAGTAGCATGCCGAGACCAATGGCCGATTTCACCGCGCCAGCGCGCGGCCCACCCGCCTCCGTGATGCCCAAATGTAACGGTTTATCGGTTTCTTTCGCAAGCAGGCGATACGCCTCAACCGTCATCCAGACATCCGATGCCTTAAGACTGACCTTGTATTCATGAAAGTTGAGCGCTTCGAGAATCTCCATATGTCGAAATGCCGATTCCACCAGTGCTCCAGGCGTTGGTTCTCCGTATTTTTCCTGGAGATCTTTCTCGAGGCTTCCTGCATTGACCCCGATTCGAATGGGAATCTGGCGCGCTCGAGCGGCGTCGACCACGGCTCTGACCCGTTGTGTGTCGCCAATGTTGCCAGGATTGATGCGCAGACAATCAGCACCGAGTTCGGCCACTCGCAGCGCGATTCGATAATTGAAATGAATGTCTGCCACCAGTGGCACATCCACGCGCTTACGAATCTCACCAAATGCCTCTGCCGCCTCCATCGTCGGCACAGAAACCCGCACGATATCCGCGCCAGCACGCACGATTTTTTCGATCTGCGCGACCGTCGCTTCGACGTCACACGTCTCGGTATTCGTCATGCTCTGTACGGAAATCGGCGCATCTCCCCCCACGGCGACGCGACCTACAAATATTTGCCTTGACTTACGACGAGGCGCCCACGCTGCTTTCTTCATAAGCTACTTGGCTGGAATTGTGATTTCTGTTCGACGGCCTGGTTGCGTGCCCGTCAAATCCACAGGCGCATCATTGTACCTGATTTTCACGACACTTGCGTTGCCGAGTATCACGCGAAATGGGGCCATGCCGGTGACTGTCATCTGATAACCCGGTTTTTTATTGCCAATCGCCAAACGCTCGCCAGTGGCGTCATAGACCTCAACCCAACAATAGCCAGAAAAATCGAAAGTCAGCGCCCCCTCGGCCATTTTGGGCGGTTCAGTCGCTGCCTCAACCATTGTTTTTGCCGACGGTCCCTCTGTTTCACTGACCAATGTTTCCACAGAAGAAGATTCATCGGAATCATCAGTAGTCTGTTCGACTGAGTCCAGAGATGCGTCGTTCTCTTCGGGCAAGGACAGCGACAACGCCCCCCGACCTGCATCGTTTTTCGGCGGCACACTGGCGGGCGCGACAGGCAAAGAAGGGGTTGATCTCTGCCAAACGTAAACAGCTGACGCCACCATAACGATTAGTAAGCTTCCAATCACCCACTTAAAATAAACACCCCAACGAACTTTTCGCCTTCGAGATCCCGGCACCAAGTCTTCCGGCATGTCGCGCACCGTTGGTGTCACCTCACCTAGGACGTCATCAAGTGCGGCCAACAGTTCATCGGGCGACACCTCAAGCAGGTTGGCGTAATTGCGAATATAGCCCCTGTAAAAGGCGACAGAACGAGGCACATGAAAACTTTGCTCTTCGATCGCCACGATAATTTCTTCTGTCAGGAAAAGCTTTTCGGCCACCTGTTGACGCGTCCATCCTTTGGCTTCCCTCGCCAACTTTAGCTTTTCACCGACAGGTGCAGTTTGTTCCACATCCTCATCGACGGGAATTTCGGTGTTATCTTCGGCACTCATTTTTGCCTCCACTGACGATAAGCTTTAGCTTCAGGAGAGTTCGGAAATAATCCCGTCAACTTCAGCGCATAGCTGGCCATCGCATCCTTGTCGCCTAATCTTTCTTCGATTTGAACACCCAGCCACAGTGCCTCCGCCGATACAGGCGCCACTTTCAAATGTTCCTTCAGAAGCGAGCGAGCCTCAATCAAACGATTCTGTTCAAAGCGAAATTTTGCCAAGCCGAGCAGCGCAGTCGGCGACTCAGGGTTGTGGTTCAAGGCTTTTTCGAAGTATTCTTCCGCGACTTCCTTGTTGCCCGCGCGCAACGCGCACACGCCAGCATTTTCATAAGTTTGGGCAATGTTTGCGTAGCCCGGTGCCTCTATCGCCTTAAGAAAATATCGCTCTGCAGCCGCATACCGCTCTGCGGCGCACAAAAAAGTACCGTACAGGTTAAGAATACCACCATCGTTCGGGGCCAATGACAATGCTTCGCGAAAATGTTGTTCTGCTTTATCAAACTCCCTGACCACCTGAAAGTAATAACCCATGGCTGCCTGATTTTCAGCGCTATCCGGTTCATATCGTAGGGCTTTTTCCAAATTAATCTTAGCGCGCTGGTAATTGCCGAGTTCAAGGTATTTCAAGCCAAGTGTACGTCGCTTCTCGGCCGCTTCTTTCAAATTTGGGCCTGTATCGGGCAAGCCACGATTAGGACCAGTCGACAGTGTACTTTGGGTTTGACAACCAGCGAGCATCCAGCTCGCCACCGATAAAATCAGCACCGTTGTAATTATTTTTTTCATGATGCAATTCCCCTCGCCTGTGCTGTTCACAATTACCGTTGACTGATTTGCACATTAACCAGTTGTTCTTGTTTTCGCAACTGCCGTTGTAAGCGTCGTGTCCGGTCATTGACTTTACCAACCAATTGGCCACAGGCGGCATCAATATCATCACCTCGTGTCTTGCGTACGGTGACCGTAAAACCATATTGCCCGAGAATTTCTCCAAATCGATGAATTCGATTGCCACTCGAACACTGGTAATTCGTATTGGGAAATGGGTTGAACGGGATTAAATTAATTTTGCTTGGAACATCGGCAAGCAACGCGGCCAGCTCATGGGCGCAATCATCACTGTCATTGATGCCGGCGAGCATCACGTACTCAATAGTGACACGCTTCGATGCCACGGAGCGTTCCAAATAATATTTGATTGCGTTTTTGAGCTCAGCAATAGGATAACGCCGATTGATCGGCATGATTTGATTTCGAATGGCGTCATTTGGCGCATGCAAAGAAACGGCTAACGCCACGTCGGTCACCTCAATCAATCGATACATGGCCGGAACCACACCCGAAGTGCTCAAAGTCACCCGTCGCTTGGACAAGCCATAGGCGTTGTCTTCCATCATGAGATTCATGGCTTTGACGACATTGTCAAAGTTCAACAATGGCTCGCCCATGCCCATCATCACGACATTGGTGACCTTTCGTTCGCCGGTTGTGACCTGATTGCCAAGCACACGGTTGGCATGCCACAACTGTCCAATGATTTCCGCCAGCGACAAATCACGATTAAAACCTTGCTTTGCCGTTGAACAAAATTGGCAATCCAGCACGCAACCCACCTGAGAAGAGACACACAAGGTGCCGCGGTTGGTCTCAGGAATAAAGACAGTCTCGACTGCTTGTCCGCCATCCACGCGCAGCGCCCATTTAATGGTGCCATCGGCAGAGCGCTGTTCGGAAATCACTTCCGGCCCACGAATTTCCGCGATTTCTTTCAATTTTTGCCGGAGTGCCTTCGATAAGTTAGTCATGGCATCAAAGTCATCAACACCATGTTGATGAATCCATTTCGTTACCTGAACCGCCCGAAAAGGCTTTTCACCAAGCTCGGCGAAAAAACCAACCATTTCGTCGGGGGTCAGGTTAAGCAGATTGGTCTTGGCCATGATCGAATGCCTCCGTGTTAAGACACAAAAGGGCCAAGCCCGCAAAAGGCCTGACCCTGACTGAATTCCAGCCGCGGATTAACGCGTACGCGGGCAAATTTCCTCGTCTTTGAAGAAATAAGCAATTTCGCGCTCTGCTGACTCACGGCTATCGGAACCATGCACCGCATTTTCGTCAATATCACTTGCATAGTCTGCGCGAATGGTACCGGCCAGCGCCTCTTTCGGATTCGTGGCGCCCATGATTTCGCGATTACGGCGAATCGCATCCTCACCTTCCAACACCTGCACCATAATCGGGCCAGACGTCATAAATTCGACCAGCGCACCAAAAAATGGGCGCTCACGGTGTTCTGCATAAAAGCCTTCAGCCTGCTCACGTGTCAGGTGTAGCATTTTAGCAGCGACAATGCGAAGCCCAGCGCGCTCAAAGCGCGTATAGATTTCACCAATAACATTCTTGGCTACCGCGTCCGGTTTGATAATCGACAAAGTACGTTCTACGGCCATGTTCGGTTTCTCCATATCAGTTGAGTTTACGTGCCCCTGGGCACAACGAGGAATTCGGAGGCGCGATTATACTCTGCTGGCATTAATTTAGAAAGGCGCGGTGTCCTGATAAACGGTTGGGTCATCAATGCCTGCATGGACAAACCCTAAATGCCGTAAACGGCAACTGTCGCACCGGCCACAGGCGCGACCGGCATCATCAGCCTGATAACAAGAGACAGTCACACTGAAATCGACACCAAGCCGGTGCCCCGTTTGGATAATTTCCGACTTGCTCATTTTGATCAGTGGCGCATGTATTGTGAAAGGTCGCCCCTCGACGCCTCGGCGTGTGCCTAGATTGGCCACTTCCTCGAAAGCGCGAATAAACTCTGGACGGCAGTCCGGATACCCCGAATAATCCACCGCATTCACGCCAATAAAAATATCGTCCGCATTCAGCACTTCGGCCCAAGCAAGTGCGAAAGATAAAAAAATTGTGTTTCTCGCCGGGACATAAGTGATGGGAATCCCTTCTGTCGACGATTCCGGCACCGCAAGACTTTTGTCCGTCAACGCCGAGCCGCCAAAGGCGCCAAGATCAATGCGCGCAACTCGATGCGTAACCGCGCCCAAAGATTTTGCCACTTTTTTCGCGGCTTCCAGCTCAACATGGCTGCGCTGTCCATAATCAAAACTCAATGCGTAGCACTGATAGCCAGCATCCCGCGCAATGGCGAGCGCCGTGGCGCTGTCAAGCCCCCCCGACAACAACACGACCGCTGACTTTGACTGCGTGTTCATGTGTGACTCACCCCTCATCAACGTCCGGGCTCATCGCCCCAAATGATCTTATGTAGCTGGATCTGCATACGCACTGACAATCCGGCATCAAGAATCCATTGTGCCAAATTTTCCGGCGGCAATTGTCCGTAATTGGGTGAAAACAAGACCTCACACCGTTCGTGCAAACGATACTCATCTAGCTTCATGCAGGCCCAGTCAAAATCTTGTCTATCACAAATCACAAACTTGACCTGATCGCGAATCCCCAATGCCTCAATATTTGGCCAGTAATTGCGCGCCATCTCGCCTGACTTTGGCGTTTTAATGTCCATAACCTTAATCACGCGGGGATCGACATCCCGTATATCCAGCGCACCGCTGGTCTCCAGCGATACCTCATACCCGGCATCACACAAGCGGCCGAGTAATTCATGGCATGACGGTTGTGCAAGCGGCTCACCGCCTGTGACCGTGACGAAGTGCGCTGGATATTCGCTCACTTTCTGAACTACTTCGTCAATCGCCATGTATTGACCGCCGGTGAATGCATAGGCTGTATCGCAATAATGACAGCGCAACGGGCAGCCTGTCAGTCGCACAAATACGGTTGGCCAGCCGACCGTTCTTGACTCCCCCTGAATCGAATAGAAAATCTCTGTGATACGCAGTCGCGCCATGCGATTAGCCGTCGAGATTCTTTAATTTTTGTGCGGCAACACGCGCAGCTGACGACTTCGGATATTGTAGCGTCAGCTTTCGCCACACAGACTGTGCCGTTTTTTTATCACCGCGACGGACGGCAATTTCACCTAATTTCAATAGGGCATCTGGTGTTTTGCTCGAGTTTGGATATTTTTCGGCAACCAAATTAAACTCGACAGTTGCCTTGTCAAGCTCGCCAGTGACAAACAGGACTTGCCCAAGCCAATAATGCGCGTTCACTGCCAAACGGCCATTGGGATATTTGGCCAAGAAGGCGCGATAGGCCGTGATCGCTTCCTCGTATTTTTTTTCTCGAACCAAGGGAAAGATACGCTCGTACGCTTTCGCCTCAGCGGCCGGATCAACGGTGACTGTACTGCTTGCCAGCGGCTTGGGCTTGGTTTGTCCTAAGCTTTCCAGCCGCTTTTGCATATCAGCCAGTCGAGAGTCAACGTCCTTATAAATTTCACGCTGGCGTTCAGTCAATTGATTGATTTGAAATCCATGCTGCTCAAGCAACCCTCTCAGCTCACGAATTTCCGACTGAAGTTCCGCCAATTTGAATTGCATATCAACCAGCGCCTGATTACGCGCTGTCTGTGCTGTTTCAAGTTTGGCGATGCGTTCTTCCAGCGACAATGGACGTTCAACTTCCGCACTCATGACGGAAAAAGGGCCAGCCCATATAGCCAGCCCCATTGTCGCGGACAACCACCAGCGCCCGCTGTTCATCATACAACTCCCTCGAACAATTAGTCGTTATAGCGAATTTCGACCCGACGATTCTTCGCCCACGCTTCTTCATTGTGGCGCGGATCGACTGGACGTTCTTCGCCATAGCTCACAATCTGCATTTGGCTGTCGGACACACCGAGTGTACGGAAAATGTCGGCCACAGCTTTCGCACGACGCTCGCCAAGAGCAATGTTGTATTCGGGCGTGCCACGCTCATCCGCATGTCCTTCCAACACGACATTGATTTCAGGATGCTTGGCAAGGAACTCACCGTGCGCCTGCAACAGCTCACGAAACTCAGGCTTGATTTCCGATTTGTCAAAATCAAAATAAATGGTACGTTGCTTACGTTTCTCAATATCAGCTTCGCGCGCCAGTTCTTCGGCAGACTTCTGTTCAGGCAGTTCGTTAGTCACTACCTCGGTGTTCGCGGCCTGCTGCTCTGTTTCAGCAGAACTTTCTACGGTTTGGTTGCTTCCACAGCCCACAAGAAATAAGACGACCCCCAAAGCGACCAGTTTTGTGAGAACATTTTTCATCTTTTTTGCTCCTTACGCACAATCACACAAAGTAATATTACGCTTTATACACGCGTTTACCCATCTAATTCAAGAACGGCGACCACGCTGGTGCGCGAATTTCGCCGTCCTTTGAATGCAAAATAGCTCGAAATCGCCCGTTGGTGGATACCGAGGCCAAAACACGCCGCCCCCTCGATACGGCAGCATATATTACCATACTCCCGTTAGGCGCGATACTCGGTGATTCATCCAATTGTGTTTCCGTCAGTGGCGTGATAAACCGGCTTTGCAAATCCATCACGGCGATATGAAACTGGCCATTAACACGGTGAACAAGCACCATCTGCTCACCAATCGAGCTAAATTTCGCACTGGCGTTATAATTTCCTTGAAAAGTAAGACGCTCAGTCTTACCGCTGGCAAAATCATAACTATAGATTTGCGGGCTTCCCCCACGGTCCGAAGTAAACACAAGTCCCGAGCCATCGGGCCACCATTCAGGCTCCGTATCGATCGCCCAATGACGTGTAATCCTCGTCAACGCCCGAGTTTCGAGATCGAGCACATAAATCTCCGGATTACCGTCCTTCGATAGCGTGATGGCTAATTTTCGACCATCCGGCGACCACGCCGGCGCACCATTAATTCCCGGAAAGTTTGACACAACCTTTCGCTCGGCTGTATACACATTTTGCACGACAATATTGCTGCGCCGACCTTCAAAAGATACATACGCTAACTGTCGGCCATCCGGTGACCAGTTTGGGCTCATAATCGGGTGCTTGGATTTCACTAAGGAAAAAGCGTTAAACCCATCCCAGTCAGCCACCCACAACTGATAGGGCCACTCGCGGCCACGCTCCACAGTCACATAAGCAATTTTTGTCGAAAATGCGCCTTTTTCACCGGTGAGCGCTTCATACACCAAATCAGCGATACGGTGGGCATACCGACGTAACCCATCGGCCGGTACGATGGCTGTGCGCGATAACAGCACATTGCCCTGCCGCTCGATCAACTCGCCGTTTATCAAAACTTGCCGTTTGGTGTCGGCGAACACATCTACCAGTGCAAAAGTGACTTCATACTCACCACTAGCCAATGCCTTGACACGACCGATCACTAGGGCTTCAACGCCTACCTTACGCCATGGTTCGAGCGCTACTTGTTCGACAGTACTTGGACGTGCTGGCAAATCCGCCAGCGGGATAGGCCGAAAACGGCCAGAGCGGCGCATGTCGCTGTTGACCACCATGGCCACATCAGTGGCGGGCACCGTGCCCTCGATCAAAAACGGGACAACGGCGATGGGACGTGCATCCTCCAAACCTTTTGTGATCTCGATTTCGATAGCAGCCCGAACATGGACAACCGTCAACAGCCAAACTATGGCCGCAACAAACAATTTGCTGGGTTTCATGTGTTAATTACCCCTTGGTTTCAGGACGCAGTGTAATGAAAATTTCGCGCAACATCCGGAAGACATCTGGATCGTCCGAGACAGGCAACGGTTCCGCTTTGCGAACCGCCACAGTGGCATCACGACAGGCGGCTGGTTCACCCTCTAGGCACTGGATATCAATCACCAACCCACCCGGTGATACACGAATTTTCAGTCGTGCATAGCTCCCGCCAATCCAGGCTCGTTCGATTTTCGCCTGAATTAAGGCTTGATAGCGCTTGAGCTCACTTTCAATCTGTTTCTGACGTTGTTGCCTTGCTGTTTCTTCAGCCAAACGTTTTTGCTCGGCTTCCAATTGTGCAGCAAGTTGCGCTTCGCGTTCTGCCTTTTCACGCGCCAAACGCTCTGCTTCCAGCCGTTTTTGCGCTTCCAATGCTTTTTTTCGAGCTTCTTCGGCCTTTTGCTTGGCTAACTTCGCTTCTCGTTCCTTACGTTGACGTTCGCGCTCAGCTTGCTTTTTCCGTTTTTCTTCTAGCGCCCGCTTTCGCGCCGCTTCGCGCGCTTTCTTCAGTTCAGCAGCGCGCTTGCGTCGAAGGCGTTCAATTTCCTTTTGTAGTCGGCGACGCTCTGCTGCTTCCTTCTCTTTTCGTGAACGTATCTGTTTGACGAGCGCCTCCACTTTTTTCTCATCCACCGCCACCGCCGTAGGAATTGCCGCCATGGCTTTTGGCACATCGGTGAGCACCACTTCCGGCAGCGCCTTCGGTTTTGCAGTTTGACTATCAAACCACCAAATGCCCGCGATCAAGGCTGCATGCAAAAGCAAGGCAAGTATCAAATACGGAAAAAGGCTCGGCTCCCTCACCGCGTCTCCTCCGGTGCCACCATCAAGTTCACTTTGTTGACGCCTGCCTGCTTGAGCGCGACAAACAACCTCACCACTTTGCCATACGGCACCCCCTCATCACCATTGACAAAGACGTCCGCCGCAGGTGTGACCTTTTTATGGGCGCGCACTAACGTCACTAATTCGGCAAGCGGCATCGGATCGCTGTGCTCACTGCCAACACTCAAATAATAACGACCTTTTGCATCGACCGTCGCTATCAAGGGTGTTTCCGCGGTCGCTGGCAAGGGCTCCCCTTCAGCATTCGGCAAATCGACTTTGACCCCTGCCGTAATAAGCGGGGCCGTAATCATAAAGATAACGAGCAGCACCAGCATCACGTCGATATACGGCACCACGTTAATTTCCGCCATGGGTTTGCGTCGTTTGCGCACTTCCATGGCTTATTTCACCTCTCCATCCGCTCGAGCATTGGCGTGTGCGCGACGATGCAGTAACCCCGTGAATTCCTCAACGAAATAACGATATTGATTTTCGAGCTTCTCAACGCGTGCCGTAAAGCGGTTGTAGGCCACCACCGCAGGGATGGCAGCAAAAAGCCCCATGGCCGTCGCCACCAGCGCTTCTGCAATGCCAGGCGCGACCATGGCTAGCGTCGCTTGCTTGACGCCACCGAGCGCGATAAAGGAATGCATGATTCCCCACACGGTGCCAAACAAGCCAACATATGGCGTCACCGAGCCAATGGTGGCCAAAAGTGGCAAGTAGTTTTCAAGGGCATCGATTTCTCTGGCAAAAGTCACTCGCATGGCGCGTTGGGCTCCATCCATCACCGCTTCAGCCGAGGTGCCTTGCTGCCGACGCAGACGCAAGAATTCCTGGTAGCCAGCATAAAAAACACGCTCCAATCCAGCGAGTAGCTCTTTACGTTGGCCTAGCGCCTGAAACAACTTATTCAAATCGATTCCAGACCAGAACTGTTGTTCAAACTTTTGTGCCCTAGATTCGGCTTTCCGATACATGGTCATGCGCTGGGCAATGACAGCCCATGACACAATGGATGCCAACAGCAACAAAATCATGATGAGTTTGACCAAAAGACTGGCCTGAAGGAATAGGTCAATGATTGAAATTTCAGCCGCCAACGCTCCACTCCTTTCGTAATATTTCTGGCAAAGGTCTTGGTTTCATGGTCGACAATGTGACGCAGGCCACTTTAACCCAAGCTTTCGCGTAAATCATGTCCGGTTGATGACGATCTGTGATCCTTTGCACAAATGAGACACTCGCGCGCCCAATCCGTTCAATCTCAGCCGTGGCCCATAGGTGATCATTAAACCGCGCGGGACGCAAGTAATCGATGTCCATATGTGCCACCGCAAAGGCAATATCTTGATCAATCAACAGTGTTTGATCGAGCCCCAACGCACGCAGCCATTCAGTCCTCGCCCGCTCCATAAATTTCAGATAATTGGCATGATAAACAACACCCGCGACATCGGTGTCCTCGTAATAGACAGTCACTGGCCAACGAAAGTGGTTGTTTTGGTTCTGACTCATTCTTTCGACCGTTTTGGCGACACGAAACCAAAATGTTGATACGCCTTTGTGGTGGCCACCCTGCCACGCGGAGTTCGGTGCAGGTATCCTTGCTGAATCAAATAGGGTTCAATCACTTCATCGATGGTGTCTTTTTCTTCACCAATCGCCGCCGCCAAACTTTCAACGCCAACCGGGCCGCCATCAAACTTTTCGATAATGGCCAGCAGCAGCTTACGATCCATCATATCAAACCCTTTTGCATCAACGTCCAGCATGTCGAGTGCCTGTTGTGCGATTACCGCATCAATACGACCTTCACCACGTACTTCGGCAAAATCCCTGACCCGGCGCAGCAAGCGGTTGGCAATCCGCGGTGTCCCGCGAGAACGACGTGCGATCTCAACCGCACCCTCATGATCGATTGGCACCCCGAGAATTCCAGCTGCCCGCACAACAATCGCGGTCAGATCCTCGACGGAATAAAACTCAAGACGTTGAACAATCCCGAAACGATCACGCAGCGGGGATGTCAAAAGCCCAGCCCGTGTCGTAGCGCCCACCAACGTAAACGGCGGCAATGTCAGTTGGATGGAACGTGCAGCCGGCCCTTCCCCAATCATGATGTCTAGCCGATAATCTTCCATCGCCGGGTATAAAATTTCTTCAACCACGGGACTCAATCGGTGAATTTCGTCCACAAACAGGACATCACCAGGCTC
>RFGJ01000069.1 GCA_003696665.1 Gammaproteobacteria bacterium
GGTTTTGGAACCCGTATTAGTGAGGAATCACATTTGAAGCCAAAACCTATGATTGAATTAGGTGGAAGGCCAATTCTATGGCACATTATGAAGATTTATTCTTATTATGGTTTCAATGACTTTATTATATGTCTAGGCTATAAAGGCTATTCCATTAAGGAGTATTTTGCACATTATTTTTTGCATGAGTCGAATGTTACATTTGATTTTCGTGACGGCAACAAGCGGGTCGTGCATGATCATAGGGCAGAGCCTTGGCGCGTGACTTTGGTTGATACAGGTTTAGAAACAATGACCGGGGGGCGGGTTAAGCGGATAGGGCCCTATCTCGATGGCCAGCCATTTCTGCTGACCTATGGAGATGGTGTGGGGGATGTGAATATCAGACAACTGGTTGATTACCACCGTACTCATGGTCGATTGGCAACTGTAACCTCCACCCGGCCTGGTGGTAGATTCGGCGCTCTCAAAATGGGACCGGGCAACCAGGTTCTCTCTTTCAAGGAAAAGCCAGCTGGTGACGGTGGCTGGATCAATGCCGGTTTCTTTGTCATGCAACCTGATGTCCTCAATTACATTGAGGGCGATGCCACAGTGCTCGAACAGGAACCTCTTGAAGGGCTGGCCCGGGAGGGACAGTTGATGGCCTACAGGCACGACGGTTTTTGGCAGCCGATGGATACTTTGCGGGACAAGAATTACCTTGAGGGGCTGCTCCAGCAAGGGGAAGCGCCATGGGTAAAATGGTGATTGGAGGGGAGATGGTCGAGGCGGGTTTCTGGCGCGGACGTCGGGTTTTTCTAACTGGTCATACTGGTTTTAAGGGCTCCTGGCTCAGCCTCTGGCTGCACAGGCTTGGTGCTCGCATAACCGGCTACGCCCTTGAACCACCTACACAGCCATCTTTATTTGAAACGGCAGGTGTCAATGGATTGGTACATTCCGTTCATGGTGATGTACGAGATGGTGTTAGGCTTCGGTTGGCTCTGGAAGAAGCCCGACCGGAAATTGTCATCCATCTTGCGGCACAGCCGTTGGTGCGGGAGTCCTATCGTGCACCAGCGGATACCTATGCTGTCAATGTCATGGGTACCGTCAATCTTCTCGAGGCTGTACGGCACTGTGACAGTGTGCGCGCTGTGGTCAACGTTACCTCTGACAAATGTTATGAAAATCGTGAGTGGCACTGGGGATACAGGGAAAATGAGCCAATGGGAGGCTACGACCCTTATTCAAGCAGCAAAGGGTGTTCCGAGTTGGTTACGGCTGCTTATCAGAGGTCTTTCTTCAACCCGGAAAATTTTTCTGAGCACAGAGTGGGTTTGGCTTCGGCGCGGGCAGGCAATGTGATTGGTGGGGGGGATTGGGCACAGGACCGTTTGGTCAGTGACTGTGTGCGAGCTTTTTTAGCCGAAAAGGAGATAGTCATTCGCAACCCGCACGCGATTCGGCCATGGCAGCATGTGTTGGAACCACTCTCTGGTTATCTTGTCCTCGCCCAAAATTTGTATCAAAAGGGTGTGAAATATGCCGAAGCCTGGAATTTCGGTCCATTCGATCACGATGCCAAACCGGTTGAATGGATTGTCAGGTACTTGTGCCAATCATGGCAAGGATCCAAAGGATTTCGGGTTGCAGTTGGAGAACATCCCCACGAAGCAACCTATCTGAAACTTGATTGTTCCAAGGCAAGAGCAAGGCTTGGTTGGCAACCTCGATGGTCGTTGGAGAAGGCTTTGGACAGCATTGTTGAATGGACCAGTGTCTACGCCACCGGTGGGGATATCAAAACTGTTTGCATGAACCAAATTGACGAATATCAGGCAACATCCGGAGCATAGTTGATGAATTCTGAAGAACGGGATTTGCGGCAAAAAGTTATTGAAGCTGCTGTGAAATATTATGAGTTTAAACACGCAAGAAAGAAAGAATTTGTCCCCGGTGACCGTATTCCATATGGTGGCCGGGTTTTCGACCATCGAGAATATGAAAACCTGATAGATGCCTCTTTGGATTTCTGGCTCACCGCGGGTAGGTATGTGGATGAGTTTGAAAAGAAATTTGCATCCTATCTGTCGACAAAGTACTGTTCATTGACCAACTCGGGTTCTTCAGCCAATCTTTTGGCTTTTATGGCCCTGACATCTCCAGTTCTTGGTGAACGGAGAATCAAAAAGGGCGATGAAGTGATTACAGTTGCAGCCGGGTTCCCAACTACTGTTGCTCCTATCATCCAATATGGTGCCATTCCCGTTTTTGTAGACGTTTCGTTGCCGACTTACAATATTGATTGTTCGCAACTTGAGGAAGCGTTGTCCGGTAAAACCAGAGCAGTTATGGTCGCCCACACTTTGGGGAATCCTTTTGATCTAAAAGCTGTCAAGGCTTTTTGTGACAAACATGATCTTTGGTTGATCGAAGACAACTGTGATGCTCTCGGGGCGAGGTTTTGTTTGGAGGGAAGTTGGCGTTTCACAGGTACGATCGGACATCTTGGCACGTCGAGTTTCTATCCTCCCCACCACATGACGATGGGGGAGGGGGGGGCCGTTTATACGAATGACAGTACTCTTAAGCGACTGGTCGAATCTTTTCGGGACTGGGGACGGGACTGCTGGTGCCCTTCAGGGAGCGATAATACCTGTGGCCATAGGTTTGATCGTCAGTATGGTGAACTGCCCCTTGGCTACGATCACAAATATGTTTATTCGCACTTTGGCTTCAATTTGCGCGTAACCGAAATGCAGGCAGCGATTGGCTGTGCTCAGTTGGAAAA
>RFGJ01000070.1 GCA_003696665.1 Gammaproteobacteria bacterium
GGTTTGAGAATCTTTAACTCCATCGAACATTACCAACTCAATATTACTCGTGCCGCTTTTACCAGCGGTGAGTCACCATACCCTTATGTGGCCACATTTGGTTCTCATTTGTTTTTGTCAACTAATGGCGATGACGTGGTAAAAGCGTTAAATCATGGCGTCGCGGCAGCCACCATTGTGCATAACGCAGCGCAACAAAATCATACCGAGGAGCTGCGTATTGCGTTTGATGGTGATGCGGTGATCTTTTCGGATGAAGCCGAACGAGTTTATCGGAGTCAGGGCCTAGATGCTTTTGCTCACAGCGAAAAAGCCTCCGCGCGCCAGCCACTTGAGGGTGGCCCGTTCAAGCCCTTTTTGGCGGCACTTCATCATTTGCAAACGCGCTTTCCGCCTGACCAGTGCCCGATACGCACGGCTTTGGTCACGGCACGCGCGGCCCCAGCGCATGAGCGCGTGATTCGTACGTTAAGGGAGTGGAATATCCGTATTGATCAAGCACTGTTTCTTGGCGGGATGAACAAAGGGCCTTTCTTAAAAGCTTTTGGGGCCGATATTTTCTTCGATGATCAGAAGGGGCATTGTGATAACGCGGCTGGAATCGTCACTGCTGCCCACGTTCCCCACGGTGTGACAAATGAACAACCTCGTACGGGCGATAGCCCCGCTACGTCGCTCTCTGGTGAGGATAGAACATGAAGCTACAGCAGCTCAGGTATATCTGTGAAGTGAGAAAGCATGGGCTGAATGTTTCAGCCACTGCGGAGCATTTGTATACATCGCAGCCTGGGATTAGCAAACAAATTCGATTGCTAGAAGATGAACTTGGCGTTCAGATTTTCAACCGATCTGGAAAACATTTGACGAGCGTCACACCGCCAGGAGAGCGCATCCTAGAAATTGCGGAACGCATTTTGCTCGATGCCGCGAATATCAAGGCGATTGCAGCAGAATATGCCACGCCTGATGAAGGCATGCTGCGGGTGGCGACCACCCATACGCAGGCGCGCTATGCGCTGCCACCGGTGATCAAGCCATTTCGTGAGAAATATCCAAAAGTTCACTTGCAAATGCACCAGGGCAGCCCCAAACAGATTGCAGAGTTTGCCTCAAATGGGGAGGTGGATTTCGCGATTGCCACGGAAGAGCTGCACCGTTTCAGTAACTTGGTCATGTTGCCATGTTATCTTTGGAATCGAAGCATTGTGGTGCCAGCAGATCATCCTCTTGCCGGCGAAAGTCGGCTTGATATTCGAACGCTGGCCCGTTTTCCGTTGATTACTTATGTGTTTGGCTTTACCGGTCGATCAAAGCTTGATAAGGCGTTTGCCAAAGCCGGACTTGAGCCGCAGGTTGCGTTTGCCGCAACTGACGCAGATGTTATAAAAACTTATGTCCGGCTCGGTCTCGGTGTTGGTATTATTGCATCCATGGCATTTGATCCAGTGGCTGATAGAGACTTGGTCCGTATTGATGCCAGCCATCTGTTTGAAGCCAACACAGCGAGCATCGGCTTTCACCGAAATATATTTTTCCGTGAATATATGTTTGAGTTTATACGCTTGTTTGCGCCACATCTGACACGAGAGGTTGTGCTTGAGGCAAGCCAGTGCCGCGATGAGGAGTCTTTGAAGCGGCTGTTTTCTGATATTGACCTTCCGGTTTTTTAGCAACAGAAATGACAAGTGACGATAAGTGGCGATTATTATCAGTTGAGCGACCCAACTGGGCATCAGAAGAATTTATTGGTCTGTTGGGACATGAGCTGAACAATTTGCTCTCATCCTGTCGTGGTTACATAGAGCTTGCTCGACTTGACCAAGGCAAAGCAGACATCGATAGGTATCTCAAAGAAGCGCTCAATGGCGTGGACCGGCTGGCAGCGTTCAATGGAGCATTACTGGCGATGGGAGGCCGTATCCATGTAACGGGTACCCTCGTGTCGGTGGCTGAGATCGCCCATACCATACAAGCTTTTGTGACATTACCTGAGGCGTTCGATGGTGAGCGCCAGCTGAGGATTGACTTGCCTTGGTTCGTGAAAATCCACCAGGCGTTGGTCGACACCGCCGAGCAGGGTGGGTGGCATTATTGCGCCAGAGTCGTTTTGGACGGGAACTTTTGGACCTTTGAGTTTCAGGTGACAAAAACGCCGCAACCAATTGACTGGGAGAGCATTTTCCAGCCATTTTACCTCACTAAAAAGGTTCAGATTGGCCAAGGCCTTGGGTGGGCTTTTTGGCCCGGCGTGGTCGAAGCCATGCATGGTGCTTGGTGCGTAGAGCGTCATAGTTCAAACCCATGGGTGCGTCTGAAGGCCCAGTTCCCGATAGTTAACACTCAATAATGTTGACTGCCAGTCCGCCGCGTGCCGTCTCCTTATACTTTGTTTTCATGTCCTGTCCGGTTTCTTTCATGGTCTTGATGACTTTGTCGAGTGAAACTTTATGTTCACCGTCACCGCGCAATGCTAAGCGTGCTGCATTGATGGCTTTGACGGCGGCCATGGCATTGCGCTCGATACAGGGCACTTGCACCAAACCTCCCACCGGGTCGCAAGTCAAGCCAAGATTGTGCTCCATGCCTATCTCGGCGGCATTTTCTACTTGCAATGGTGTGCCACCTAAGACTTCTGTTAACGCGCCAGCAGCCATCGAGCAGGCGACACCGACTTCGCCTTGGCATCCGACTTCGGCACCAGAAATGGAAGCATTGAGCTTGTAAAGGATGGCAATGGCACCCGCAGTCAACAGGAAGCGCACAATGGCTTCTTCGTGTTGCCAGTCTGGGCATCGAAATACCAGGAAATATTTCAATACAGCTGGAATGATCCCAGCAGCACCGTTGGTGGGCGCTGTCACCACTCGGCCGCCAGCGGCATTTTCTTCGTTCACAGCCAAGGCATATAAATCCACCCAGTCCATAGTTGTCAAAGGATCATCTGGACGTTGTCCTTCTTGGCATAATCTTTCATAAATGGCTTTGGCTCGCCTTTTGACTTTGAGACCCCCTGGAAGCACGCCGTCCTTTGTGAGGCCCCGTGCAATACAGGCATCCATTGTGTTCCAAATCTGCAAAAGCCGCTGTTTAATTTCATCTTCACTACGCCAGGCTTTTTCATTGGCGAGCATCAGATCAGAAATTGAGCACTGATTCTGTTCACATAAACTCAGTAATTCTGCCGCAGTTGAGAAAGGGTAGGGCAGCGCGGTCTTGTCTTCGATAATCGGGTCTTCTGAGTCAATGTCATCGTTGACAACAAAGCCCCCACCTACCGAGTAATAGGTATGCCTGGCAATTTCAACGTTATCCTCGGTCATGGCCGTGAATATCATGCCATTAGGGTGTTTGGGCAATGTTTTGCGGCGATGAAAGACAATATCCAGATCAGGATCGAAAACGATCGTTTGTCCGCTACCGAGGGTGATTCGCTTCTGGTCACGAATTTTTGCCAGTTTATCCGGAACTGTGTCTGGATCAACCGTGTCAGGCTTTTCTCCCGCCAGCCCTAAAATCACAGCCTTATCTGATCCGTGGCCTTTCCCGGTCTGACCTAAGGACCCAAAAAGTTCGCATGTGACTTTGTGAACCGGCGCTCCTTTGAGATGCGCGAGGAAAAGGTTGGCGGCATGCATTGGGCCAACCGTATGTGAACTTGATGGCCCGATGCCTATCGAAAAAATATCAAAAACGCTGATCGCCATGTCTTTCCATCATTGTTTGATTAATGGTGAGGATGTTAGCAATTCCGTGCGGGAGTGAACAGATGGGTTTTACTGGTCTGGCCAAGCTCGATGCCAGCGATGGCGAAGCTCAGCAATGACTCTTGCCGTCGCTCCCCAAATTAAGTTGCCAGCATGCCAACAAACTTCGAATGATAGTTTTTGTCCTCGGTAGTAGAAGATTTCAGAATGCCAGTATTGCCTGCCCAAGGCTTTTTTCAACGGAAAGCGTACGATCTCGTGTACTTCGTCCGGCGAGGCCGTCAGTATCGGCAATCCCTCGACAAGGGCTACAATAGTATGGAGCTCAAAACCGCTGGTCGTCTTGATGGGCGGTAAGGCACCAATCGTGTGGACGAATTCACGGGATAATCCAATTTCCTCCTCGCTTTCCCGTAGCGCGGTGGCAAGGAGCGTTTCGCCATCTTCGACCACACCGCCTGGAAAACTCATCTGCCCAGGGTGGTGACGCAAATGCAACGCACGCCGCGTCAAAATGATGTGTTGGTCGAGTGAATCAGGGACGATCGCGAGCAGAGCAGCCGCCAGTCCACAGCGGTTGGTTGGTTGCGGCAATGGATCGCAGATTGTGTGCAATCTTGCTGTCAGTACCTCTTTGTTTTTCATAACGTCGGTAGAATTCGACTGACCTTGTCGAGTGTTTCTTGGTACTCGTTTCGGGCTTCCGAGTCAGCGACCAAACCGCCGCCGCCCCAACAGTAGATCTTCTGTTTATGTGTGACCAGCGTGCGAATCGCGATGCTGGAGTCCATATCACCATTAGGCGATAAACGAACTAAGGAGCCACAATAGATTTGGCGTCGGTGTGGCTCGAGCATTTCAATTATCGCCATCGCTCTAATTTTTGGGGCTCCGGTAATGGACCCGCCTGGAAATGCATCAAGGAGTAGGTCAAGGGCGGTGCGATCAGGGCGAAGGGTGCCGGTAATGGTACTGACCAAATGATGAACTGCTGGGTAGCTTTCGATGGCGAACAATTCAGGGACTTGGATTGTGCCCGGACGGCAACTCTTGGCGAAATCGTTTCTTAATAAATCCACAATCATGACATTTTCGGCTTTATCTTTTTCACTGTTTGCGAGATCCTTCCGCAGTGCCTCGTCTTTTATCGGGTCGGCGACACGGGGCCGTGTTCCTTTAATGGGACGCGTCTGGCACTGCCCCGATTCAACACGAATGAAGCGTTCAGGAGACACCGACAGAATTTGCACCTCTCCCAGATCGATAAACCCCGAAAATGGGGCGCCATTCTTTTCGAGCAGACGCTCATAGGCGATGAGCGGATTTCCACGATAGGCGGCTTGCCAGCGCTGCGCGAGGTTAATTTGATAGCAGTCTCCACTGTGAAGGTAGTCTTGTACTCGCTCAAACTTATCGCGGTAGGCGGGCCAGTCCATGTTGGACTCCCATTCAGAGCAGCGTTCGAATTCGTCGGCATTAGGGTGATTTAATCTATCAGTCAGTGCCTTGAGCCATTTTTCTGCTTGCTGCGCGTGGCCCGGCAATCCCTCAAGAGTGACTTCGTCTGTTTGGCGGTCATGAACAAAGTAAAGTGGATAGGCGCCTAGCCAGACGTATGGGAGAGCTATATCATCTGCAGCGTACGCGGGAAGCTTTTCAAGCAGGCGACCAGCATCGTAGGAAAGAAAGCCGAATATTTGTGCTGCGTGGCCAGAATGAAATGCGTTCTGGCTCCATTGATTGAGCTGATGTCTCAATGACGTGTGAGCGGTACGAAAAATCTCTAATTTTGTTTGCGGTGAGGCAGCGTAAAAGCTGTATCGGGATTGGGCGGTGATGGGCCCTCGACTTTCTAGCAATGCGGGGTACGGTTCACGGTCAAGCATGTACCGCAACGCCTGAAAAAAAGCTTCGTTGACTTGGCAATTTGCTTGCCTGCTTTTCCAATATTGCATGTTGCCGAGCTCCGGTGTTGTCTGCGGCTATTGTAAAGCAAGGCCAGATCAAATCGAAACGATCGTTTGGATTTGTTGTATACTTGGCTTCTCCGACGGGTAAATGTGAAATACATCATGGCAGTGATAAAAAACGAAGACATTATCGCCTCGGTGGCAGACGCCCTTCAGTATATCTCCTACTATCACCCTAAAGATTTCATCCAGGCGATGACCCAGGCCTACGAAAAAGAACAAAATCCGGCGGCACGTGATGCGATTGCTCAGATCCTGATCAATTCGCGTATGGCAGCCTACGGCCATCGGCCAGTGTGCCAAGATACTGGCATTGTTGTGGCATTCGTCAAACTAGGCGTGAACGCCAGACTGGAAGGCGATATGACGATACAGCAGTTGATCGATGAAGGCGTGCGGCGAGCCTATTGCGATCCCAATAATCCACTGCGCAAGTCGATCGTTGCCGATCCCGCAGGTCGCAGGAAAAATACAGGCGACAATACGCCGGCGGTGGTACATCTGGAAATGGTGCCAGGCGATCAAATCGAAATCACTGTGGCGGCGAAAGGAGGCGGTTCGGAAAACAAGTCGAAGTTCGCCATGCTCAACCCCAGCGACTCTATTGTTGACTGGGTGCTGGAAACCGTACCAAAAATGGGGGCCGGTTGGTGTCCTCCCGGCATTCTTGGCATTGGCATCGGCGGCACCGCTGAAAAGGCAATGCTGCTGGCCAAGGAGTCATTGATGGAACCGGTCAATATTCATCAGTTGCAGCAGCGGGGGCCCCAAAATGCAGTGGAAGAACTCAGACTAGAGCTCTATGAAAAAGTGAATCGATTGGGAATTGGGGCGCAAGGCTTAGGTGGTGTGACAACGGTGTTGGATGTCAAAATCAAAGATTATCCTACCCATGCCGCTTCCAAGCCAGTTGCACTGATTCCGAATTGTGCCGCCACACGACATGTTCACTTCGTGCTCGATGGCAGCGGCCCAGCACAATTACCGGTGCCTGATTTGTCAGATTGGCCGGAGATTAGTTGGTCACCCGGCGAAACGGCACAGCGTGTGAATCTGGACACCATCACACGGGAAGAAATAGCGCGTTGGCAACCAGGGCAGACTCTGTTGTTGTCTGGCAAGATTTTGACCGGCCGAGATGCGGCACATAAACGAATCGCGGATTTGTTGTCGAAAGGAGAACCATTGCCGGAAGGCCTTGATTTCAATGGGCGTTTTATCTATTACGTTGGGCCGGTTGATCCGGTCGGGGATGAAGTTGTGGGTCCCGCTGGGCCGACCACGGCGACACGCATGGACAAATTTACCGAAATGATGCTGGCCAAAACTGGATTGCTCGGCATGATCGGCAAGGCAGAGCGAGGCGATGAAGCCATTGAAGCCATACGTCGGCACAAATCTGTCTATTTGATTGCTGTAGGGGGGGCGGCCTACCTTGTGTCCAAAGCCATTAAGAAGGCGCGGGTGGTTGCTTTTGAGGACCTTGGCATGGAAGCTGTGTATGAATTTGAAGTAGAGGATATGCCCGTGACAGTTGCCGTCGATAGCCGCGGAGAATCTGTACACAAAAAGGGGCCGGAAGTCTGGCGTATCAAGTTGGCGAATGAAAACAATACCAAATAACGGGGGACAATAATCCTATGGCGATTGAAAGTGCAGGCGCTCGATTTCGCGCCGCTGTGGCCGAAGAAAAACCTCTGCAACTGGTTGGTACCATCACAGCGTATGCGGCCAGAATGGCAGAAAGAGTTGGATATCGTGCCATTTATTTGTCAGGAGGCGGGGTGGCCGCCAACTCTCTGGGAATGCCGGATCTCGGCATCAGTGGCTTAGAAGATGTGTTAGTCGATATTCGACGCATTACTGATACTTGTTCGTTGCCGCTTTTGGTAGATGCCGACACGGGTTTCGGGGGAGCCTTCAATATTGCACGCACAGTACGACTGATGACGCGCGCTGGTGCGGCGGGTTGCCATATTGAAGATCAGGTTGCGGCCAAGCGATGTGGTCACCGACCGAACAAGGCTATTGTGTCGCAGCAAGAGATGGTTGACCGGATTAAGGCGGCAGTGGATGCCCGGATTGATGATCAGTTTGTCATTATGGCCCGTACCGATGCCATCGCAGTTGAGGGGCTGGAGGCAGCGATTGAGAGAGCTTGTGCTTGTGTTGAGGCTGGGGCCGACATGATTTTCCCTGAAGCGATTACAAACTTGGACGATTATCGTAGGTTCAAGGAAGCAGTGGGCGTTCCCATCCTGGCAAACATCACCGAATTTGGAAAAACTCCGCTGTTTTCGACCCAGGAACTTGGTGAAGTCGGTGTTGATATTGTGCTGTATTGCTGCGGCGCTTACCGGATGATGAACAAAGCAGCATTGGAGTTTTATCAAACCGTGCGAAAAGTTGGGCATCAGCGCGATTTGATCGAGAAAATGCAGACTAGGGAAGAGTTATACGACTTTCTTGATTATCACGGTTACGAGCAAAAATTGGACGAATTGTTTACAAAGGAGAACCAAAAATGACAGAACAAGTACTACCAAAAGCAAAAAAGTCGGTGGCTTTGTCGGGGGTGGCTGCGGGCAATACCGCTCTATGTACCGTCGGACGTTCCGGCAATGACTTACATTATCGGGGATATGACATATTGGATTTGGCAGAGTCATGTGAATTCGAGGAGATCGCTTATCTCTTGATTCATGGCCACTTGCCAAATGTTGCCGAGCTTGCGCAATACAAACGTAAACTAAAAGCGCTGCGCGGCCTGCCTGAAATTGTACAAAGTGCATTGGAGCTGATTCCTGCTGCCGCGCACCCAATGGATGTGTTGAGAACGGGCTGTTCGGTATTGGGTACGGTGCTTCCGGAGAAAGAGGATCACGCGGAAGCCAATGCCAAGGACATCGCGGATCGGCTGTTGGCGTCTTTCCCGTCCATGCTTTTGTATTGGTACCACTATTCGCACAATGGTCGCCGTATTGATGTGGAAACAGACGATGATTCTATTGCGGCCCATTTCCTTCATTTGCTACACGGCGAAAAACCGAGCCAGCTATGGCAACGTTCGATGCATACTTCGCTCATTTTGTATGCAGAACATGAGTTTAACGCCTCAACTTTCACTGGCCGAGTGATCGCTGGCACCGGTTCCGACATGTATTCAGCCATTTGTGGTGCCATTGGCGCCTTACGTGGCCCGAAACACGGTGGTGCCAATGAAGTTGCGTTAGAAATCCAGCAACGCTATCAGACACCGGATGAGGCTGAGGCGGACATTAAGGCCCGGCTCGCGAGAAAAGAAATTGTCATCGGGTTTGGCCACCCGGTCTACACGGTCAGCGATCCGCGCAATCAAGTGATTAAGGAGGTCGCTCGACGGCTTTCCAAAGAACAAAAGAATATGAAACTCTTCAGCATTGCCGAGCGACTTGAGTCAGTGATGTGGGAAGAGAAAAAAATGTTCCCTAACTTGGATTGGTATTCGGCCGTTGCCTATCACGTCATGGGAATCCCAACCGCCATGTTCACACCAATTTTCGTCATGTCGCGGGTAACCGGTTGGGCAGCCCATGTTATGGAACAACGTCGAGACGGGAAAATCATTCGTCCGAGTGCGAATTACGTTGGCCCTGAGCCCCGCGAGTTTGTTCCGTTGAACAAACGTCCTTAAATTATCGCATAGAAAATTTACAGGTCGTGCGGTGTCCACCACCGCACCTTTGTCAATCAATAAGGAGCAAAAACTGTTATGAGTGCAAACGTTGATATCAACGTCCGTCCAGATCCGGATCCGGAGCTTGTCAAAATCGCAGAGTATGTGGCCGATTATGTCATTGAAAGTGAAGAAGCTTATGAGACTGCGCGTTATTGTTTAATGGACACGCTGGGATGTGGCTTTTTAGCGCTCCGTTATCCAGAATGCACAAAGTTATTGGGGCCTGTGGTACCCGGCACGATTGTGCCGAATGGCGCCAAAGTTCCTGGAACGCAATTTCAGCTAGATCCGGTTCAGGCCGCATTTAATATCGGCACCATGATTCGTTGGCTGGATTTCAATGACACATGGCTGGCAGCGGAATGGGGACACCCGTCGGATAATCTCGGCGCCATTCTTGCCGTTGCTGATTATGTGTCACGTGTTCGCCTTGCCGATGGCTACGAGCCGTTGACCATGTACGATGTTCTGACGGCCATGATCAAGGCGCACGAAATCCAGGGTGTTTTGGCGCTCGAGAACAGTTTCAACCGCGTCGGTCTTGACCACGTGGTACTCGTGAAAGTGGCTTCTGCTGCGGTGGTGACCGAATTGCTTGGTGGCGATCGCGATGACATCATCAACGCAGTGTCACAAGCGTTTGTTGATGGACAAGCCTTGCGAACTTATCGTCATGCCCCGAATACGGGTTCGCGTAAAAGTTGGGCTGCAGGGGATGCATGCTCTCGGGCGGTTCGTCTGGCCTTGATGACCATAAAAGGGGAAATGGGCTACCCGAGCGTTCTCTCAGCGCCCAAATGGGGCTTCTATGACGTGTTGTTCAATGGCCAGAAGTTTAAGTTTCAGCGCGACTTCGGCAGTTATGTGATGGAAAACGTCCTGTTTAAGATTTCTTTCCCGGCAGAATTCCATGCGCAGACGGCCGTGGAAGCTGCAGTGAAGTTGCATCCCGAAGTGGTGCACCGGCTTGACGACATAGATCGCATCGAACTGACAACGCATGAGTCGGCGATTCGAATTATCAGTAAGCAAGGCGAATTGCACAACCCGGCAGATCGTGATCATTGCTTGCAATACATGGTGGCGGTAGCGTTGTTAAAAGGCAACCTAACAGCCGATGACTACGAAGATGAGGCAGCTGCCGACCCACGGATCGACATGTTGCGCGATAAAATGGTTGTTCAGGAAGACAAGCGTTACAGCAAGGAATACCATGATCCTGACAAGCGCAGTATTGCCAATGCTGTACAGGTTTTCTTCAAAGATGGCACGAGCACGGACAAAATTGAGATTGAGTATCCGATAGGCCACCGCCGTCGTCGTGAAGAAGGGATCCCTGTTCTCATCAACAAATTCAAGACAAACTTGCAAACGAGGTTCCCACGTCTGCAAGCGCAGGACATTTTTGAAATGTGCATGGACAAGGAAGAGTTATACGCAACCCCTGTCAATGAATTTGTTGATCTCATGGTCATTTA
Source organism: Gammaproteobacteria bacterium (assembly GCA_003696665.1). NCBI lineage: Bacteria > Pseudomonadati > Pseudomonadota > Gammaproteobacteria > Gammaproteobacteria bacterium. Next base: position 10,871 of record RFGJ01000070.1, read on the forward strand.
ATACCTTCACATGATGTGAAAAAAGGCCCATTTATCATGGGCCTTTTTTCTGCTTGCTTGATGACATGGATTCAGTTAGCGTTTTAAACCAGTTATTAGCTTATAACGTTTGGCTCTCGATTTGTGAAAGAGATGGATGCTGCAGCGAACACTTTGGACGACTGGTATCTCCCTTTTCGACAGAACACCATTGGGCACGACTTATTGGTGGAGACGTATAATGGTCGCACACCGCTCGTTTACGCGGATTGGACCGCGAGTGGTCGGTTATATCAACCGATTGAGACTTATTTGAGCGAAGAGCTTGGTCCTTGGGTTGGCAATACCCATACAGAATCCACATGGACTGGGTGTGCGATGAGCGCTGCCTACGATGAAGCGCGCAGCCTGATTAAACATCATGTGGGCGCCGATCAGAATGACGTCCTACTCTTTTGCGGCAATGGCATGACGTCAGCGATCAATAAACTGCAACGTATACTGGGCCTTCGTGGACCAGAACAATGGCAGCAGTATTTGCCAGATAAGCGTCAAAAACCACTGGTTTGTATCACGCACATGGAACACCATTCCAATCAAACGACGTGGGAAGAGTGCGATGTTGATATCGCCATCATAGAAAGAGGCGAGGACGGCAAACCTAGTCTCCAACATCTCGAAGATATTTTACAGTCCGAACACCAGAACCGACCACTGTTGATTGGTTCTTTTACCGCATGTTCTAACGTCACCGGAATTGAAACCGATTATCATCGGATGGCGGCACTGATGCACAAGTATGGCGGAATATGTTTTGTCGATTTCGCGGCGTCTGCGCCATATGTCTCTATTAACATGCATCCGGCCAACCTTGATGAGCGCCTTGATGGTATCTTTTTTTCACCCCACAAGTTCTTAGGAGGGCCAGGCAGTTCAGGTGTTTTGGTCTTTCATTCCCGTCTTTACCGGCTCTCAACGCCAGATCAACCGGGAGGCGGTACCGTCGCGTGGACCAACCCCTGGGGCGGACACCGGTATTACGATAACATTGAGATTCGCGAAGATGGAGGCACCCCCGGATTTTTGCAAGCGATCAAGGCGGCCCTTGCCGTACGGCTTAAAGAAGCGATGGGGATCGAGCGTATCCGAGCACGCGAACGCCATCTGGCCAGCTTATTTGTGCGGGAACTGACCCGCCATCCTGATATCGAGCTGTTGGAGGGACAGCAGCAGGAACGATTGCCCATTTTTTCCTTTTACAGTCGGCATATTCATCACAATCTCCTTGTGAAAATCCTCAACGATTATTTCGGTATTCAGGTGCGGGGAGGGTGCTCTTGTGCTGGTACGTACGGCCATATCCTGTTGGGCGTTGATCAAGAGCGCTCTCAGCAAATCACCGCGCAAATCGATGCGGGTGATTTAAGCAGCAAGCCAGGTTGGGTACGTGTTTCTTTGCACCCAACAATGACTGAAGATGAAGTACTGATGATCGCGCGTGCGATACACCAAGTGATTGACAATATTGTTGAGTGGAGTCGTCCGTATCGCTTTGATTCTGCCACCGGTGAGTTCTATCAGACCTGTGAACTGCAGATTCTACCCAGTCTGAGCGCCGCGCGGCTGTATTAGTTATCCAATAAATTATCGAGAAAACAATTCCAACATACTGAGTTTCCTACAATTTATATGCTTTGCTGGCGCTTTGTGCCGGACACTTTGCAAGCTGCCAGATCATCCGGCTCTGTGGTACAATGTACGCCTTTGTTGTGGGGCGCTTTCCACAGTTTTCACAATAACAAAAAGGATTGATGTTTTATGGGCGAAATGGCCAAAGAAATCCTGCCTATCAATATCGAAGATGAATTAAAAACCTCTTATTTAGATTACGCGATGAGCGTCATTGTTGGGCGGGCCCTTCCCGATGTTCGGGATGGGTTGAAGCCGGTTCATCGCCGCGTGCTCTATGCCATGCAAGTGCTAGGCAATCATTACAACAAGCCGTATAAAAAATCAGCGCGCGTTGTGGGTGATGTGATCGGTAAGTATCACCCACATGGTGATTCCGCGGTATATGACACCATTGTGCGCATGGCACAACCATTTTCACTTCGATACCCACTTGTGGACGGGCAAGGCAACTTTGGTTCGGTGGATGGCGACGCGCCAGCGGCAATGCGTTATACCGAGGTGCGAATGGCGCGCATCGCGCACGAACTGCTGGCCGATCTTGACAAGGAAACTGTCGATTTTGTGGAGAACTATGATGGCAGTGAAACAGAGCCTTCAGTGCTTCCCACGCGCGTGCCAAATCTACTGGTCAACGGTGCATCTGGGATCGCTGTCGGTATGGCCACGAATATACCACCGCACAATTTGCGTGAAGTGATCGCAGGCTGTTTGGCCTTGATTGAGAATCCTGAGATCACGATCGACGAGCTGATGACTTATATCCCGGGCCCCGACTTCCCAACGGCTGGCATCATTAATGGTCGTGCCGGTATTGTCGAAGCCTATCGAACAGGCAGAGGGCGCATTTATGTGCGGGCACGGACACACTTCGAGAACATGGGTGAAAATGGCAATCGGCAACAGATAGTTATTGATGAGCTGCCCTACCAAGTCAACAAAGCAAGGCTGATTGAAAAAATTGCAGAACTTGTCAAAGACAAAAAAATTGAAGGGATTACTGGTCTGCGCGATGAGTCTGACAAGCAGGGTATGCGAGTCGTGATCGAACTCAGACGTGGTGAAGTCCCAGAAGTTGTTCTGAATAATTTATTTGCCCAAACCCAAATGCAAACGGTGTTCGGGATCAATATGGTGGCGCTCGATCAAGGGCAGCCGCGCTTGTTTAACCTGAAAGATGCGTTGACGGCATTTATTAACCACAGACGGGAAGTGGTGACACGCAGAACCATCTTTGAGCTGCGTAAAGCGCGTGAGAAAGCCCATGTGCTTGAAGGACTCGCCATCGCGCTCGCCAATATTGATGAAATTATTGAACTCATCAAAAAATCGCCCAGCCCGGCAGAAGCAAAAGCTGCTTTGATGGAGAAAGCGTGGCCGATAGGTAATGTTAAGGCCATGCTTGAACGTGCGGGCGCTGACGCCTGCCGACCGGAAGGATTGCCGGACCATTTTGGCGTGCACGGCCAGGTCTACCGGTTATCGCCTGAGCAGGCACAGGCGATTCTTGATCTGCGGTTGCACAAGTTGACAGGCTTGGAGCATGAAAAAATTCTGGACGAATATCGCTCGTTGATTGATACCATCGCTGAATTGATGCACATCTTGGCTTCAGAGCCACGTTTGATGGAAGTCATTTGCGAAGAGCTGCAAGAAATCTCTGACAAATATGGCGATGACCGGAGAACAGAGATTCTGTCTTCTAAGTTAGACTTGACGCTCGAAGATCTCATTACCGAACAATCGGTCGTTGTGACACTGTCACACGAGGGATATGTTAAATACCAGCCGCTCGCAGACTATCGTGCACAACGGCGCGGTGGACGAGGCAAAAGCGCCACTCGAATGAAAGACGAGGACTTCATTGAACGCCTCTTGGTGGCTTCGACGCATGACACCATTTTGTGTTTTTCCAACCTGGGTAAAGTTTACTGGTTAAAAGTGTATGAGTTGCCTGAAGCCGGACGCGGGGCGCGTGGCAAGCCAATTGTGAATCTCTTACCGCTTGAGGATGGGGAAAAAATTGACTTTATCTTGCCGGTCTCAGACTACGACAGCGGCCAGTATGTGTTTATGGCGATGAGCAGTGGCACGGTGAAAAAGACACCGTTGATAGATTACTCTCGGCCGCGAAGCACCGGTATACGCGCTGTTGATCTCGTCGATGGGGATAGACTCGTGGGTGTCGTGCTCACATCCGGTGAAGATGAAATTATGCTTTTCTCAAATGCTGGCAAGGCCATCCGCTTCCGTGAACAGGAAGTCCGACCGATGGGGCGTGTTGCGCGCGGCGTTCGAGGCATGCGTCTCGGACAAGGCGAACAAGTCATGTCACTGGTTGTCGTCGAGCCGAATGCGACGGTTTTGGTGGCAACAGAAAATGGCTATGGGAAGCGAACGGCAATGGAAGATTTTCCAGTCCGGGGACGCGGTGGACAGGGTGTGATCGCAGTACAGACAAGCGCCCGAAATGGTCGGCTCGTAAGAGCGATTGCCGTACATGACGATGATGAGTACATGTTGATAACGGATGCCGGCACGCTGATCCGTTGCCGTGCAAATGAAGTCAGGGTGATGGGCCGCAACACCCAAGGCGTGCTGCTCATACGGTTGGATGAAGGTGAAAAATTAGCGGGTATGCAACGCATTGAAGAATTGGGCACAGACACGGCGTCGATAGACCAAGATAGCGATGAACAGCACTAGTCGCGTATATAACTTTAGTGCGGGGCCAGCAACGCTTCCGACTGAACTACTTGAACAAGTGCGGGATGAATTGCTCGACTGGCAAGGAATGGGGCGGTCGGTCATGGAGATCTCGCATCGCTCCCGTGAATTTGCTGCTTTGCTAGAAGAGGCTGAGCGCAATCTGCGGCATCTATTGCAGGTGCCTGAGCATTATAAAGTGCTTTGGGTGCATGGAAGCGCGAGCCACCAGTTTGCTATGGTTCCCATGAATCTTGGTGGTGCCGGATATGCGGATTATGCCTGCACTGGACGCTGGTCTGACAAAGCAGAGCGGGAAGCAGAGCGTTATGTCGAAGTCAATCGTATGGCTGTGCGTCAAGAATCTGATGGCATGGTTGAAATCTCGACAACTGGGTCTTGGCCAATAAGCGAAAAGGCCGGTTACCTCTATTACACCCCCAATGAAACCATTGATGGGTTGAGCATTGACGAGCCACTGGACACCAAGGCCTTATATGGAAGCGATGTGCCGCTTGTGGCCGATATGTCGTCCTGCTTGTTGTCTCGTCCGATTGACATAGAAAAATTCGGTGTGATTTTTGCTGGCGCTCAAAAAAATATTGGTACCGCTGGGGTCACGCTTGTCATTATCCGAGAGGATCTTGTCGCAGAAGCGCCGCGATTTGTGCCTACGCTTTTGCAATACAAAACCTATGCGGATCATTCGTCGTTATATAATACGCCTGCGGTTTTTCCCATCTACATCGCCGCCATGATGTTTAGATGGTTAATTAAGCAGGGTGGACTTGCAGCCGTTGCGAAACAGAATCAGCATAAGGCACGGCAACTTTACCAGACAATTGATGACAGTTCGTTGTACCGAAACAATGTATCACCTAAAAATCGGTCGTGGATGAATATTCCATTCACGCTGACGAAGCCACACCTTGATGAGCTATTTCTGAGTATGGCGGAGGCGAGAGGTCTAGTGGCATTGAAGGGGCACCGAAGTGTCGGCGGTATGAGAGCAAGTCTTTACAACGCCATGCCATTGTCGGGCGTTGAGGCGCTTATCGATTTTATGTGCGAATTTGAACAAAGATATGCGGAGGGAGTAGATGAGTTGTGATTTGACCGCCCTGGCCAATGCTGGCATTCGGGGCCTCCAGCCTTATCAGCCGGGCAAGCCAATCAGTGAACTGCAACGCGAGCTCGGCTTGACCGATATCGTGAAATTGGCCAGCAATGAAAATCCATTAGGCTGTTCGCTCAAAGTACGAGAAGCCATGGAATCGTGTATGGCCGATATTGCGCGTTACCCTGATGCCAATGGCTATTATCTGAAACAAGCACTAAGCGAAAAGCTGGGGATTCGGGCAGGACAAATCACCTTGGGCAATGGCTCCAATGACGTGTTGGACCTGATTGCACGGACGTTTGCTGGGCCGGGTCGAGAAGTGATTTTTTCACAGCATGCTTTCTTGGTGTATCCGATTGTCACTAAGGCTGTTGAGGCGAAGGCCGTGGTGGTGCCGGCTCGAAATTATGGGCACGATTTAGATGCCATGGCGGACGCCATCACAGAACAAACCAGTTTGATTTTTATCGCCAACCCCAACAACCCAACAGGGACCTGGGTGAGCGCAAATGAATTACGCACGTTCTTAAAGCGTGTGCCGGAAAATGTCATTGTCGTTGTGGATGAAGCTTATTATGAATATGTCGACTCCCCCGATTATCCGCAGACACTTAGCAAGCTGGCGGAATTTCCCAATTTGATTGTCACCAGAACGTTTTCCAAAGCGTACGGGCTGGCCGGGTTACGCGTTGGCTATTCGGTTTCGCATCCTGACGTTGCTGATTTGCTCAACCGTATTCGCCAACCGTTTAATGTGAACAGCCTCGCGCTTGCGGCTGCAGAAGCCGCCTTGTCGGACGTGGATTTTCTACAAAAAGCGGTTGAGCTGAACAAAGCAGGAATGGCCTATCTGACGGCAGCTATGGACGACATGGGCTATCGTTATATTCCGTCTGCGGGCAACTTTTTGACGATTGATTTCGAATGTGATGCGCAGAGCCTTTACCAAAAGTTGTTACACGAAGGGGTGATTGTGCGTCCTGTTGCCAATTATGAATTGCCCTCACATTTGCGTGTCAGTATCGGCACAATGGAAGAAAATGAACGCTTTGTGCAGGCCCTCAAGAAGGTGACCGGGCGATGAGCGAAGTGCCGGTCATTGCGGTGGATGGACCAAGCGGCGTCGGTAAGGGGACAGTCTGTAAATATCTGGCCAAAAAGCTTGGCTGGCATTTGTTGGATTCTGGCGCATTATATCGGGTGCTGGCAATTTATGCTGAACGGCTAGGAGTCAAACTTGATGACGAGCGCGCGCTGGCACAACTGGCGTATTCCTTGCCTGTCACTTTCCATGTATCTGATGATTCGGAGCTCGTCAGCGTCTGGCTCGACGGCGACAATGTTGACGATTGCCTACGTACTGAAGAGACTGGCCGTAAGGCGTCTATGGTTGCATCATTGCCTGCGGTACGAGATGCATTACTGGCGCGTCAACGCGCCTTCCGTCAACCGCCTGGATTAGTTGCGGATGGCCGTGACATGGGTACGGTGGTCTTCCCTAATGCTGAAGTCAAAATTTTTATGGACGCGAGCGCCGAAGCGCGTGCGCAACGGCGTTATAACCAGTTGAAACAAAAGGGGGTAGATGCTAACATTGCGGCCCTTTTAGAGGACATCAAAACACGTGATGAGCGTGATCGCAATCGTCCGGTGGCCCCGTTAAGGCCTGCCGACGATGCGGTGGTCCTTGATACGACGACCCTCACCGTCGAGCAGGTGCTCGATAGGGTGTGGTCGATTGTATTATCAAAACTGCCTTTGGCAGAGAGGTAAATTGGGTATTCACGCATGGATGAAATCGTGAATGCGGGTTGGGCAACCCACCGATTCAGGACGAAACGGTGGCTTGGTAAACGGCGTAAGCCATTAACTAAATTGGGTAACTACGAATGAGCGAAAGCTTCGCTGAACTTTTTGAAGAAAGTTTAAAGAATCTGGATATGCAGCCAGGCACGGTGGTTGAGGGCGTTGTTGTTGATATGGACAACGAAGTCGCCGTCGTGGATGCTGGCCTGAAGTCCGAAGGCATCATCCCGCTTGATCAGTTCCGGGATGA